>JAEUWB010000046.1 GCA_016786595.1 bacterium
CGTGCACAGCAATAATATTGAATAAGCCAAGACCAATTGCCATGGTGCCAACGACCTGAATACCTTTAATGATTGCTTGATGGATTGCTGTAAATTCAACACCATTAACTTTCTCTGGCATGGGAATAAAATAGGCGATGAAAAAATAAAGCCCGCCGATAAAAGTTACCAATGAAATTAAACGCTGCTTGCTCATTGACGTCTTGTTCCGTCCCAATTTGTAGTCAGCGCAACCGCAAGTGGACTATCTTTCTGTTCAAGATCATAGAAAAGGGAATAAGCAGTAGCTTGCACAGACCCTAAAATCACTAATAAAAGTACAATAAATTTTGCAAAATCCTGCCCACGCAGACTGCCAGTTTGCACGGGATCTTGGGACAAGTATGCGCCTGCTGCAAATAGTTCTTCGCCAATTAAAGTGTAATCGCAAGAACAAATAAAAAACGGGATTTGCTCGTTGGAAACAGTTGCTGCAACCTGCATTGCCCCAACTTGTTGTCCGGCTTCAGCAAGAATTAATGATTCAGCAGCAAAAGTGCCAAACATCAAGGCACTCCCCACATTTTCACGGTGAATCATGCCCATATAGCCTGAAGCATAGGCAAATTGCTCTGAGGACAAAAATCTCACACTTTCGTGATCGTAACGTGAAAGTGCGCGCTCTTGGCGAAAAGCTGCTTCAACTGTGCGACTCGTTAAGACAAAACCTTCCGGGTCATTACAAGGGACGAGCAAGCGGTGGCGTAGCTTTGCAACCCTTCGTGCAACATGGGCAAGCACTCCCAAGCACGCATAGAGAACGGGACCAACACCAGCTCCACCAGTTGTAAAAGATACAGGTCGTCCCAACTCAACTGCGCGACCAACGGCATCATCTAGTGCATCAACTCCGGGGATTTTACGCACAAAGATTTTTTCACCTTGCTTAGCACGCCAGATTGAAAGCAGCACTGGGGCTACAAATAAAACCGTAAGAATCATGATTGCTGGCGTTGCGTGTTCCACGCACTAAGAAGACTAGACAACCAGAAGTTATGCAAGATGGTAGTTTTAAGAATTTTTGCCGGTAAAATCTTGCAAAATATTATAATCAGGCACTGACACGTAGAGAGAATTAATGGTTTTTCTCAAGTTGTTCAAGTTGGTTGATTAATTCTTGAATCGCCTCTGGGGAGCTAAGAATATTTCGTAGCGAATCGAGTGAAGATTTACGCATAAAGGGTTGAACAAATGGAGCTAAAAAAAGGATCAGATTTTCAGCTACAGCCCGCAAAGGCAAATGTGACTCGAGTAAGAAAATTACTGGTGCTGTGAGTTTGCGCGAATGAATTGTCGCAGCGATTTGTTCGAGTTCGCTTGTGGTGGATTGTGATTGCGGATCCATAACTATCTCAAGCCTAGAAAATTTGCTGCACGCTCAAGCGCAATAATACTAATTGCGTCGACAATTTCTCCACTACGCGCCATTTGTAAGGCGGTCTGAAAAGTTACGCGCTTGACTTCGAGTATTTCAGTAGTGTCAGGGTTTTTGGTGGGAATGACGGTTAATCCGCGCGCCAAAAACAAATAAGCACGTTCGGAAGAGATGCAATTACTTAAATGCACCTCTGGTCCAAGTTGTACCCAATCGCTAGCAACAAGTGAGGTCTCCTCTTTAAGTTCACGTTGAATGGTGGTGAGTGGTGCCTCACCTGGGTCGCCGCCACCTTCAGGAATTTCCCAAGAATAGCAATCCGTTGGATAGCGATATTGCCCTACGAGATAGATGTAATTCTCTGTGTCAATTGCAACAACTCCTGTAGCAATACGGGTTTCAAGCACTCCGTAAATGCCTTTTTCCCCGTCTGGGCGAATTACCTGGTCCTCGCGCAAAGAAATCCACTGGTTTTTATAAATTGTTTGAGAACTAAGTTTTTTCCAAGGATTTACTGCTTTTTTAATTTGCATCATATTGTATTTAGCTATTTTACTTAATCCATGCTACTAGCACCTGATTATGTCGACTTATATTCTAGGAATATCAGCATATTATCATGATTCGGCCGCAGCGCTAATCTGCGACGGTAAAATTATTGCTGCTGCTCAAGAAGAACGCTTTTCCAGAAAAAAGCACGATCCCGGGTTTCCCCATCTTGCTGTGCAGTACTGTCTGAGGGAGGCAAAGATTAAGGTCGCCGATCTTAAATATGTTGCCTTTTACGATAAGCCTTGGATTAAATTTGAGCGTCTATTTGAAACCTATATTAGCTACGCGCCACAAGGTTTAGCTTCTTACCTTAAAGCATTTCCTGTTTGGCTTAAAGATAAGCTTTGGATTGGTGATCTCATCAAGCGTGAGTTGGAGTTTGAGGGTGAAGTAGTTTATCCTGAACATCATCAATCACATGCAGCTTCTGCATTTTTCCCCTCGCCGTATGAATCTGCAGCTGTGTTGACGATTGATGGAGTTGGCGAGTGGTCAACTGGCAGTTATGGAGTTGGTAGAAGTAATAAAATCGAGCTTACGCATGAATTGCGTTTCCCGCATAGCTTAGGATTACTCTATAGCGCCTTTACCTACTATACTGGCTTTAAGGTTAACTCTGGTGAATATAAAGTAATGGGTCTTGCCCCTTATGGTGAGCCAAAATATGTCGATCAAATTTTAAAACACTTAGTCGATCTCAAAGGAGATGGATCGATTGCTCTGAACATGGAGTATTTTAACTATTGTCAGGGCCTCACTATGACCTCAGAGAAGTTTCACCAACTCTTCGGTGCGCCACCTCGTGGAGCTGAAACTCGACTTGAGCAACGCGAAATGGACTTAGCTGCTTCAGTTCAAGCTGTCACTGAGGAATCAATGCGGCGAATGGCTAAACATTTGCGCAAAGAGACAGGAGAAAAAAACCTGGTTTTAGCTGGCGGGGTAGCACTAAATTGTGTGGCCAATGGTAAGGTACTTAAAGATAAAACTTTTGATTCGATTTGGATTCAGCCTGCTGCGGGAGATGCGGGAGGGGCCTTAGGTGCCGCACTTTTTACCTGGCATCATGTGCTTGAGAATAAACGTATTCCGCAAAAATCAAGCGACTCCTTGGCAGGCTCATATCTTGGTCCAAAATTTTCTAACGAAGAAATTGAAAGTTTCCTGGAAACGACGGGTGCCCCGTACCACCGGTTTGCAAGCGATCAAGCATTGGAAAAAACAGCAGAAGCATTAAGTTCAGGAAAAGTAGTTGGTTGGTTTTCAGGAAGAATGGAATTTGGTCCACGGGCACTTGGAGCTCGTAGCATTTTAGGTGACCCACGCAAAACCGATATGCAGTCAGTGATGAATTTAAAGATAAAGTTTCGCGAATCGTTTAGACCGTTTGCGCCGGCTGTTTTGCGTGAAGATCTTGCCAAATATTTTGAACTCGAAGAAGAATCACCATATATGTTGCTTGTTGCGCCGGTGAAGGCTGAGCGCCGCCGTAAAATGAGTGACAATGAAGAAAAACTGTTTGGCATCGAAAAGTTAAACCTTGTTCGAAGTGATATCCCTGCAGTGACTCATATTGACTACTCTGCTCGGGTGCAAACTGTCGATGCCGAGCGTAGCCCGCGGTTTTATGACTTACTCAAGAGTTTTAAAACTAAGACTGGATGTTCGGTGTTAATTAATACCTCATTTAACGTGCGCGGAGAGCCAATCGTCTGCACACCATTTGATGCCTATCTGTGTTTTTTAAGAACAGAAATGGATGTTTTGGTTTTAGAAGATTGCCTGCTTTATAAACATGAACAACCGCAACTTTCCAAAGATTCAGATTGGATCAAAGAATTTGAGCTCGATTAACGTTAATAGGAAAGAATTAATGACACTGACTGTGCAAACAAAAAAATTAGAGCAACTGCAACTCGAACCAAACCTTGATGCTGGCAAGGCATGCTTTGCTTATCTCACAACATATCCGACCAAAACTTATGATCGTCAAAAGGCGCTGCGTTCCTTTGCCTTGCAAATGGCGTTGGTCTTAACAGTTATTTTTGCTGCAATCGTTTATTTTAAAGGCAGTATTCACCTCAAGCATTGCTTGATTTTAGTTCTGGATTGCGCTTTTTTGCTTTTCGGTGTCTTTAATCCGCTTAAATTGGATAGAGTTGAAAAGATTTGGATGAAGTTTGGTTTTTATTTAGGTGAGTATTTCGGGAAAATATTATTGGTATTGCTCTTTTATCTTGCTGTTTTACCAGCAGGACTAATTTTTCGTTTGCTTGGAAAAGATTTGCTAGAGCGTAAGTGGGATACTTCTCGGAGTACTATGTGGCGAGAAATTGGCCCAGATAGTCCGGGGACTAGACCGTTTCAACCGTTTTAAATTTGTTCATTGAACAAATTTATCCCGCCGTAGGCCCAATTATTTTTAATTTGGCGTAGGCGGATTGTTAGAGTAGGATTTCAATATTAGGAATTATGGCTCAATCAAAATTTTTATTACTTTGGCAATTTATGAAAGTGCGTAAAAAATGGTGGCTGACACCAATTATTATGCTCTTTATTTTGCTTGGGATTATTTTAGTGACTGGGCAAAATACTGCGCTTGCCCCATTTATTTATACTTTGTTTTAAAGCCGTTTTTTTCGATCCAGCGCAGACCAAAAAAACGAAGCTGGAGACTAGGCACGATTTTGTGGAAGTTGCTTGCGAACTCCTTTTGCGACATCCTTAATTTTCACATCATCGGGAATTAAATCGTGCTCCTTGAGGTAGCGATAAATTGCTTCAGCGCTAATGCGATGTGCAATTTCATTAGGGTGTCCATCGATTCCTGGCTCAACTTCAAGTCGGATTGAAGGGATGTTTCGATAGTTTTCAAAGAAATCTACAAAGCTAAGGTGATTTTTCTCAAATTCAGCTTTAAATTTTTGATGCAGCGGAATAAATGGATAACTGCCATCAAGTGGCGAATTGAACATCGGAAGTAGCACAACTAAAACCCTGGTTTTGAATTCATCGCTATACTTCTTGATGTTTCCAACTGCATTAGAAAACATATTCCAGTTTTCTTTTGCTTCAAGCATTCGAAAATGAAATGCCACATGCTCTTTGGAAAATTGATAAGCATAGTAACGTTCAAGTAATAAATGCGCCAAGGCCCAATGCTCCAGCAATTTTGAATCAAAAACAATCTTGCCGTTTTTTAAGCGCGCAAACTCGTGCTTAGGGTGATATGGCACAAGTTGCGTATCGTTTAGTGTGACTTGTAAAATCACTAAATCAGCGTGATACTTTTCCATCGCACGTTTGACCAGTGGCACTTCTTGGTAAGTTGCAAAGCCCGGGACTCCCCAGTTGATAACTTCAACTTTTTGCTGGTTTTGATTTAAATTTAAGAGACGCTCTAGACGTTTGGGAAAGGTGTCATCAAACTGAACTTTATCACCATAGGTAAAGGAATCACCGACAACAATAATCCGGTATGTCCCGGCTGGCTTTTCTGGAGTCACGGGCAAATTGCGGTAGTCAGTTGAAGCTTCGGGAAGGTACCAATAGACTGGACGATCAGAAGCTACTTTTTTTGCAGGGATACTGAGATAGGCTCGTGCAATAATTTCCCCAGCGATTAAGAAAATCAGAATTCCAAACAGGGCTAAGGCAAGATTGGCAAGCCAGTTTGTGCTTTGTAAATCTGTTATCTCAGTTGGCTGGAGTGCGGTCTCGTTTGACGTCATCATGATCGGCGGCTAAAATATTACTTGCAGCTATATTTGACTCCGACTTTAAAACTTTTGCAAGTGCAATTCCGAGTTGCTTAATTTCGTAAGGCTTAACTACCACTCCAGAAAAGCCATAGCTTCGATATTCTGCCATAATTGGGTCGTTTGAATAGCCGCTAGAGACAAGTGCAACGACTTGGGGGTCAATTTTCTTTAATTCACAGATGGCGTCTTTACCGCTCAATCCTCCGGGGATTGTGAGATCGATAATGACTGCATCAAAGCGCTGTTTAGATCTAAACGCAGTATTGTAACTATCAATTGCCTCACGTCCATCAACTGCATAAGCGACTTCGTAGCCAAGGCGCTCCAGCATCGCGCCAGTAGTTTCCCTAACTAGATCTTCATCGTCCATGACAAGGATGCGCCCAGAGCAAAGAGCAGGCAAACTAATCTCTGTTTGCTCAGTTTCAACTTGAATCTGCTCAGCTAAAACTTTAGTTGATGCTGGGATATAAAGCTTAAAGGTTGTGCCCTGACCAAGAGCGGAATCAACTGTGACTTCACCGTTATGCTTACGCATAATTGAATATGTAGTTGCCAATCCTAAACCAGTTCCGGTGTCTTTAGTCGTAAAATACGGATCAAATATTTTGATTAAGTGATCGGGATGAATTCCAGAGCCCTGATCACTAACTTCGATTCGCACATACTTACCTGGCGTTAATGATACTGTGATTGAGCCATCGACATCTTGAGGGAGTTCGACATTAGCACAACGGATCGAAATTATCCCGCCATTGGGCATCGCTTGTACCGCATTAATCACTAAGTTTTGAATTACTTGTCCAAATTGCCCGACATCCACTTCCACGGGCCAAAGGAAGTCTGGAATATCAATTTCACAGCGACAATTTCCACCACGGCAAGCAAATTCGACAGTTTCATTAATAAGATCCTGTAGCGAAGCTGTGGTCTTAATCGGGGAACCCCCACGGGCAAAAGTTAGTAGTTGCTGAGTTAAGTCTTTTGCCCGGAAAACAGCACGTTCTGCTTTCGTTAGATGATCATTGATTGTAGAAGTAGGGTCGAGAGCATTTTTTGAAATTGAAATATTACCAACAATTGCAGTCAGAATGTTATTAAAGTCATGGGCAATGCCGCCGGCAAGTAGTCCGACAGATTCAAGTTTTGAAGCGCGTACGACTTGTTCTTCCCACTTTTTCTTTTCACTTATGTCAGTATTCACAATTAGAATCGAGCGCGGTTCATTTAGCTCATTGCGCATCACCGTACGACGGCTTTCGACGACAATTTGTTGACCTGATTTTGTTAGCTGTTGTCGCTCGCCACGCCACTCCCCACGGGTATAAAAGTCTAGTCGTTGATTGATTAAAGTCTCTTCTAGGCCTGGAGACAAAAGTTCTTGCGTAGATTTTCCGATCGCCTCAGCTGCTTTCCAACCGTAGAGATCCTCTGCGCCCTTATTCCAAAAAATAATGCAATCATCGTTATCAGTCACGATGATTGCATCGCGCGTAATATCGAGAATTGCGGCATGTGCACGGATTTGCTCTTCAGCTTTCTTACGTTCGAGAGCATTAATAAACATTTCAGCTGCTACTTGTAGAAGCTGTATTGCTTCTTTGGACCAGCGCTTTTCTTGCTTTACGGAGTCAAATCCTAAGAAGCCGCAGACAGAATTTGCATAGATAATTGGGACAACGAGCACAGACTTAATGCCTTGCGCGAGCATTTCCTGACGTTCATTTTCAGCATCTTGTGGCAGGTTAGAAACACGCGGAATATAGAAAGGGCGTGCGCCAGCCAATTTTTTCATGAACCAAGGAAAAAGTTCGGAGTCAAGATAGAGCATGCGCTCGTAGGTTGAGTGAATTCCGTCGTTACACCATTCGATTCCGCTATCAACTTTCGTTTTATCGCTATCGAGAATAAAGATATAGGCACGGTCCACTCCGACGAAGGTTGCAATTTCATGCAAAGCCTTGCGAATACCTGAATCAATTTCTGAAGAGGGTAGGTTAATGAAGTTTTTACCAAGGGTTGTCAGTAGGCGTTCGAATTGCAGTCGATACTGTAAGCGTTCGCGGGAAATCATACGCTCTTGACTTTCGATTGCCAGGGCAGTTAGGTCAGCAAGTGATCCGGCAAAGGTCTGCTCGTGGATTGTCCAATGTCGTTGTGGCCCAATATGCTCATGGCAAACGACCCCAACAGTTTTTCCGCCAACTCTGATCGGAGCATCAAGTAGTGAGGCAATGCCGTTAGGGATTAAATAGTTTTCAGCGAAACCTTTAGTCGCTTCATTGCTGCAGGCATCGTTCGCAACGACTGCACGGTCGGCTTCAAGCGCGGAGAAATATTCAGGACAAGTATCGAATTTAAGCTGTGCGCCGAAGCTGTGCTTATTTGCTGAGCGTTGATAAAGGTTTACACAATCAATGATGGTGCGGTCTTGATTGTAGAGCCAAATACTGACCCGTTCAATACCTAAGGTGGCAGCTGCGGTTTCAGTAATTTCTTTTAATGCTTGTGCTAGGTCGCCTTGGATCACAGCAGTGCTTTTGGCTAGGCGAACTAGAACTTCGTTTTGTTTGCGGATTGAACGCTCTGTCTCTAATAATGATTCCTCGTTGCGGCAGCGCTCTGTGATGTCAAAGGCGACTCCATGAACTGTTGCAACTAATCCGGAAGGGCAGCAAAGTGGCAGAAAGCGTACTGACCAAACAGTTTCGCCAATTTCAATTGTGCTCGTAAAGGTTTCTCCGCCAAGTGCGCGGCGCACGTCGCGATGAACTTGGTCATTATCAAAATTAATTTCAAAAACAGACATGCCGACAAGTTCGCCAGCTTTAAGTCCGAGGGCTTCAAGTCCATGCCCTTCGGCGAGAATAAATTCGCCTTTTGCATTAAGTGAGAAAAAAATCACTGGCATATGACCAGCGAGGGAAGCAAACTGCTGCGCTTCAGTCCCAAACGCCATAGGAGATACTCCGCATGAAGATGCTTTGCAGTATAGCCTAAGACTATAAAATAATCATCATCGTCTGGGCTTAATGTTTTGTCAGCTGAGCCAACTAGCTATAATCATTAGTTATTGAAATTAAATCAGCACAGACACCACAAGCAAAAGACTTATTAGGACTAAAATCTTTTGCCGAAGATCATCCTCAAGCCAAACTGTATTGTTTATGCAATACCACTGCAGAATATCGCTTGGGCAAGATTCGAGTATTGCCTTGGAGAACAGGGATTACAACTATCCTCGAATGAAATATTAGTTAAATCAGCTTGGCTGGGTCATCAGGCGCCTGGGGATCTTCAGCAGATAAAGTCGGACGCCTTGGAACGGAATCTAATAGTTCTATTTTCTCAATCTGATTTGTTGCCTGGATGCCAAGCTCAGGGAACTTACGAGTTGTCGTTAAGATATCATCTTCCAGAGTCTTTAAGGCCTGATTATAAGCAGTCACACTTTTGTCCAGACCCTTTTGCAGATTAAGAAAATGGCCTGTTAGTTTTACGACGCGATCGTAGAGAGATTTTCCAAGTGCGCTGATTTCGCGCGCATTCTCTGTCAACTGCTCCTGGCGCCAGCCATAAGCAACCGCCCGGAGTAACGCGATTAATGTCGTCGGCGTTGCTACAATAACTTTCTCCTGAACCCCACGCTCAATTAAGCTCGGGTCATGCTCCATCGCCGAACTAAAAAAAACTTCTCCCGGAATAAAAAGCACCACAAATTCTGGACTCGGTGAAAATTGCTCCCAGTAACCCTTGCGCCCAAGTTTGGTAATATGGTCTGCCACAGTCTTGGCATGCCGTAAAAGCTGCGATTTCTTGGCTTCATCATCATCAACTTCAAGCGCCGTGAGATAGGCTTCAAGCGGCACTTTCGAATCAACTACAATCGAGCGATTCCCCGGCAATCTCACAATCATGTCCGGGCGTAGGCGATTTCCGTCCCCATCACTTTCACTGACCTGCTCGACAAAGTCACAATAAGAAACCATGCCCGCAAGCTCGACAACGCGACGCAGCTGCATCTCGCCCCAACGTCCACGCGTTTGCGGAGCGCGCAGCGCCTTGACTAGATTGGAGGTTTCTTTTTGTAGTAGTGAGTGATTTGAAGTTAAAGTTTTAATCTGTTCGGTCAAACCTACATAAGCATTAGAACGGGCTTTTTCAATTTCACGAATATTTAGTTCGACCTTATTTAGTGATTCTTTGAGCGGAGCAACTAATTCGCCGATTGATTTTTTGCGCGATTCAAGATCTTGCGAAGCCCCATCTTGAAGTTTTTTAAAGGTCTGCTCAGCAAGCTGTAAAAAAGAAGTATTATTATGCTGCAAGGCTTCGGCAGAAAGCGCCTTAAAGGCATGCGAAAGATTTTCTTCAGCTTGCTCAAGCAGTCGAATTTTTTCTTTTGACTGATAACGTTCGCTTTCAAGTGTGGCATCAAGCTTGGCGATACGAGTTTTAAGCTGGACTTCAAGATTTTTGATTGCGCGTTGCTTGAGAATCCAGACAATTAAACTGGCAAGAATAAATCCAATCCCGAAATAAATTACTTTATCCATCCATTGTGGATTGCTCGTGATTTTATCAAGAAAGGCGCTATAACTACTTGCCATATAATTATTTTCCAG
>JAEUWB010000047.1 GCA_016786595.1 bacterium
CTCGTGACTTAAAGTATAATCGGGCCAGTAGAGTTAAGAGTGAAAACATTAAAATTAATCCGAGGAAAGAACCACCAAGAATTGAAGCGATTAAGTCGTTCTGATTTTTTCCGAGGATAAAGTATGCAACTGAGCCAAAACAAAGAAAGATTACGCCTCGCCAGGTCAGAGGAAACAGATCTTTCATTTGGGAATAAAAACTGCGGTAAGTCATGAATCGTTACCCGTAACTATAGAAGAAAGATTTACACTTAGGAACAGTGCAACTCTCAGGGTAATTTTAAATTCAACTGTGGTAGGGTGGCAGCCGTGCTTTAAGTTTTTACCACCATTTAAAGCTACCAAGCATCAAGACCAGGCCGACGATACACCAAAGCGTCCACCAGAATTCAGTGGATTTATCAACTTTTACATGCCGGTGCGTTTCGTGGTGCTCTTCGTGTGTCATTGCGTATACTTAGTTAAGAAGTACACAGATATCGACTGCTCAGGCGATTTTCTTTAGTGATTAGAGGGGTAAATGTGTTAAGTTGCCGTGTAGAATGGTCGATAGCATCAAGACTTAAGTATTAATAAATAATTGATTTTTTCCTTTATGGAGCAACTCACTCCGCAATTTTCTGTAATTATTCCTGCAAGAAATGAAGAAGAGTTACTTAGCCGAGCGATTGAATCAATCCGCGCTGCGGCGAGCTATTCTAATGCCACAGTTGAAATTATCGTCGTTTTAAATCGTTGCACTGACAGCACGGAGCAAGTTGCGCAGAGTCAAGGCGCTTTAATACTTGTGAACAATGAAAAAAACCTCGCAATGATTCGAAACACTGGACTAAAAGCCGCCCGGGGCGAAATTCTCGTAACCATGGACGCCGACAGTCAAATGTCTAAAAACATGTTTTTTGAAATTCACAGACGGCTTGCAACGGGTAAGTCTATTGGAGGTGGCGTGATGCTCTATCCCGAGCGTTACAGTTTGGGCATCATCGCTTCGATTTTATGTCTTGTGCCCTATTCACTCTGGCATGGGATTTCTGCGGGATTATTTTTTAGTTTACGGCGAGATTTTATAGCGATTGGCGGCTTTAATGAAACCTTACTTTGCGCAGAAGATGTGGACTTTGCTAAGCGGCTGAAGGCCTACGGAAAGACGCAAGACAAAAAATTTACAACAATTTTCAATGCTTGGATTGTGACCTCATGCCGGAAATTCGATAAATTTGGAGATTGGTATTTTGTTTCTCGTCCCTTGACGATGCTCAGGCTCCTCAAGGGCAAGGACCGGCGTTACGCTGACATGATTTGGTATGACTTTCCGAGAGAGTGAGTGGATGCACTATAGCTCAGATTATCTTGGAATAATGATTTTCCCAACTGCGGCTTGAACTTATACTTGTCCTTCTTCCGAGCTTAATTCCAATGTTGTTGCAGGGGAAGTATAAGTTCAAGCCTCAGTTAAAGAGCAGCGCGAACTGAAGCCTCAACTCTAGGGAAACAAATTATATTTATGTATTCTACTAATCAGTAGGGCATCATAATTATGAATTACATCAGCATAGTCGCTGGTAATTTCCATCATCACTTGTCGCATTTGTGAGACGCTCTCGACTTCAAGTTCAAGTTCGTAGTCCCATTCGCCAAAAGTCTTTACAATGAAAATCACATGCGGCTTGGTTTTACAGAGTGCCAATAGCTTTTGATGTTTCTCGGGGTTGCTGCGGTTTAGATAAAGAAATACTTTATAATGCAGGTGGCCGATTTGGGAGTGATGCAGTACTAAAGTGTAGCGCGTGATGACTTTCTTTTGCTCTAGTTTTTTCAATCTTAAGAGCACGGCGTCCGAAGAAATATCCAGCCCAGCTGCGAGATCAACTGCGGAAAGACGCGCATTCGTTGTTAATTTGCGAATAATCTGTTGATCGTTATGATCGACCTCGACCGGATCGGAGAAAACGGAATAGAATCCTGGTTTGAGGTCTTTGCGCTTGCGCCCAACTAGATAATCTCGAGACAGATACTCGCCTGCAATATTAATGCAAAACACTCTGCGGCTGACATAACCGTGATAACCAAGCGTTAAATCCTCAACCAGCGAATTTAAGGTCAATAAGTCTTTTGTCCCAGAAACCTTTAAGGCAAAGCCGATGTCAAAATTGCCTTCAATTCTGACAACCCAGGCTACATCTGGATTTGTATTTAAATGATCGATGATTTGCTCGATGTGCTGCTCGTTTACGCTGTGAAGTTTGAGAAAGATTTTATAGTACGCAAAGCCGAGCTTCGCAGAATCAACGACGGTGATTGTCGAGTGGATGACCTGTTCTTCAAATAGCCGCTGCACGCGATAACGCGCCGCCTCTTGGGAAATGCGGGCTTCATCGCCGAGCTTAGAAAAAGGTAAGCGGGCGTTACGGTCCAGGGCGTGTAAGAGCTGTAAATCAGTAGAGTCGATTTTCGCCATTTTTTCTCTATATCCCGATAATTTGATTATTTCAACTCGGGAAATGGTTTATTTTTGTATAATTTTTTTCTATATCCTAAATCTTCTTGTGTCAGGCAAGATTGCACTTTTTTGCCTCACTTTTTCATTTAGGCAGGGAGGAAACTATGGCTCAGGTATATTTTTTAGAAATTAATTATGTTCTTGAAAGTCGAGGACTTGAAGCCCCGTTTTTCGTTGGTCCTTATCGTTCAGAGCGTGAGGCGATTAGCAGGTCAAAAACTTTAAATATGCGCCCGCTATCAGTAAAACAGCTTGTAAACGTGAGGGAAATGAGTGCTGATGAAATCGACTCAGAGCGCGTGCTTGTGGCTGGAACACGTTGCTTTAACCGTGAACTTTTTCCAGCAATTAGTGAAAGTGGCGAAGTGGATAATGCTCAAAAAGAACACTATTTGCCCGCTGACTATTTTGAAAGCGGTGCGGAATTGGTCTAGGGAAGTTCTGATTAAACACAGCAAATACTTAGCGATTTGCTCTAAATTTCATCGATCGTAAGAGCATTTTTGATTAATTCGCATAGAGCATGATAGTTTGTGCGCTATGATACTTGCACCAACACATGCTTCAATCACAGCTGCCAAAGACTTATTAGCCGACGGGGAAGTTGTAGTTTTCCCTACAGAAACAGTTTATGGCCTTGGTGCCAATGCTTTACGAGAAAGTGCCGTTAGAAAGATTTATGCCTTAAAGGCACGCCCAGCGACAAATCCGGTCATCGTTCACGTAGCCGACATGCTCTCTTTGTTTGAACTCATCGCAAGTGGCGCGCGAAAAGAGCTTAGCCTACACTTATCTAAACTCGAGCAATTTTGGCCTGGCCCGTTAACTGTAGTTGTGCCTCGAGCTGAAACAGTTCCAGATATTGTCACTGCCGGAAAGCCTTCAGTAGGACTGCGCATCCCCAATCATCCAGTGGCATTGGAGCTTCTCAAGATGTGCAAATTTCCACTTGCTGCTCCTAGCGCAAATCGTTCGAACTACATTAGTCCGACTCAAGCTGAGCATGTGGAAAAGCAATTTAAGGATAAAAATTTACTAATTCTCGATGGCGGCACTTGTGAGGTTGGTGTTGAGTCGACAGTAATTTCTCTACTAACTCCAACTGCGCCTGAAATTTTACGCCCCGGTGGAATTAGCGCCGAGCAATTATCTGAAGCTTTAGGTGTTCAGGTCCCAGTTAAGCCCAATGCCGCGAAAAGTAATGCCGCCCAAGTTTCTCCTGGTTTGATGCCACTGCACTATGCACCAGGAACAAAAACCACTTTTTTGCGGGATATTGATGTTTCCACGCTCGGCGATAAGCGTGTTGGCCTCGTAGCTTTTAGCCGCCAGCGCGGCGCGCTTTATCCGCTCAATGAAGTTCGGGTTTTAAGTGCCACGGGAGATCTTAACGAAGTTGCGCACGGACTTTTTGCCGCCCTGTATGAGCTCGACCAGCTCGGATTGGATATGATTCTCGTTGATACCTGCGAAGAAAGAGGCCTAGGTATGGCGATTATGAATCGCTTGAAACGCGCCGTGACCGCCTAATTTCCGTAAGCAAGTCTTGTAATTTATCCTACAAGAATTACTTAGGCAGATACTTTCTAGGCTACAAATTTAAAGTTTTTTCCCCAAGGTTACGATATTTTATGCATGTATTTAGCTCGTAAGCAATCTGGCTTTACCATCGTAGAATTGTTGATGTGCATTGTGTCAATCGGTATACTTGCTGCCGTAGTTATCCCGCAAATGGAAGAATATCGACGTAAAGTTCGAGATGTTGTTGCACTGAGCGATCTCAGAAATTATATTATTGCTCAGGAATCATATTGGAGTGAACACCATAGATACGTAAGCTGCGAGAGATTGGCATGGTATTATGACGGCGAATATCAATATATGGACAACACGGGCTGGGGAACAAATTGTGAAGCTGTTTTGCCGGGATTTAAATATTCTGAAGGCGTAGCGGTTTACTCAGAAGGGATGGATTTTGACGGCACTTATATTGCAGCCCAGGCGTGCCACGCGCGCGGGACTAAGGACCAAGATAACTTTGCATCTGTAACGTTTTATATTTCTGGTGCTGATTACGTAGGCTGTCAGTCAAATACTATCTGTCGAGCTTGGCAGGATACCCATTCTTGCTGGGGGCCAGGACCTGAAGGCTAATCTCAAAGCAGATTAGTGCTAATATATCGATCATTCTTTTTCCAGGGAGTATGACGAGCGAAAAGTAGTGCTGCCCAAGTTTCTCCTGGTTTGATGCCACTGCACTATACACCAGGAACAAAAACCACTTTTTTGCGAGATATTGATGTTTCCACGCTTGGCGACAAGCGTGTTGGCCTCGTAGCTTTTAGCCGTCAGCGCGGCGGGCTTTATCCGCTCAATGAAGTCCGGATTTTAAGTGCCACGGGAGATCTCAACGAAGTTACGCACGGACTTTTTGCTGCCCTGTATGAGCTCGACCAGCTCGGATTGGATATGATTCTCGTTGATACCTGCGAAGAAAGAGGCCTAGGTATGGCGATTATGAATCGCTTGAAACGCGCCGTTGCTCAATAACGGCACAAGTAGCAACGCAGGAATGGCCGCATCGATCAATTGCGGTTCAATGCTCCAGGCAATTCTTAAACAACTCAGCGTAAGCAGCAGCAGTAGCCAATACGATTTCTTTTCGCCGACGAAAATCGCATTGATCACGAGGAGGAATGGAAAAAATAAAATCACATAATCATACGTCCAGGCATAAGGTGAAATTAATAAGCCACTTACTAGACCAATTTGCAGCAGCCACTCAGCGCTAATCTTAGCTTTAGTATAGCGCCAATACTCAAAACTAATTAGTGCAAGTCCAGCAAGAAAAGAGACGCCACAGACTAGTTGCTTGGAGGTGCCAAAAATTGCGGCGCCAATACTGACTAAAGTTGGAGTTTGCCAGTTGAGGCTTGAGCCTAAGTCGGCGCTTAGGAGCTGAGTGTAGATTGCTGAATTCCAGCCATAAGGAACTCCAAGCAAAAAGGCTGCCCCGAGTGTAAACCCAGAAAGCCAGTGAGCACGGCGAGACTTTAGCGCCAGAATTAATACCAGCGGCAGGAGGAGCATCGCCAAATTTGGCTTAACTACAAACAGCGCAAACGCAATTCCAGAGATCAATTGCTTGGCTTTGCTGCTTGATTCAAAGTAAAGAGCCCCAAGGCAAAACGCTAGAGACAATACGCAGGCAAGTTGACCAAGTGCGAGACAATAAAAAGCGGGGAAAAAACAAAAGGCGCTCACGAGTATCTGATGCTCGGTCCAGCGGGTTTGAGTTCGCTTCAGTATTAAAAGCAGACTTAAGGTCAGTGCAGCGCTGGAAAGCAGTCCCCAAATGATTAGTGCGAGTTCTTGCGAAAGCGTTGCCAGGGGGACAAAAAGCGAAAACACAGTTGGCGGATAGAGAAAGTCGATTGGCTGATCAGTTGGCTTGGCTACGCATGACTGCGCCGTTGCCCTCACATATGGATTTTCCCCCTGAAGAAATTTTGTTGTGACACAATGCATGTAGCGAAAATCATTTTGCTCAGAGCCGAGAGCGATCAAGCTAAAACAAATGAAAATTGCGACAAAAACCTGCTTATTCACTATCGATCGCTTCAATGATCCTTGCAGGTAAGAAATAAATTACCGGTATGAGAATATAAATTCCCAGTGAAATATAGACACTAAGCGGCGCTAAGAGCACTGCAGTTAGATATAAAACTGGCCCATAGAGGCTTTTACGATTTAATTTCCTAATGTATTTTTTCGATATTTTCTGATCATAAAGGTTTGCATGGTCAGCATGAAAAGCCATCAGGTTAAACGCCACTGCTGCGCCAAGTACAATTAACCTGTAGAGCATGACTGTCACTGTTTCAAAGGGAAATTCCCCCAATAGTGCAGTCGGGAAAGGAATTAAAGAAAGCCAAAAGAGCAGATGATTGTTGTGCCAGAGTAAGGCACGACTTGTTCGTGCCAAACTGTAAAAAAATGAATGATGATTAACCCAAAAAATGGCTACGAGTAAGAAGCTCAATGCATAAGCGATAAATTTCGGAGAAATCGCCGTCAGTTCACTGAGGATTTGCCCCGAAGCCATGCCGGTTTTGATTGAGGTTGGAACTTTAATTTCAAAAACCATAATGGTCAGGATGATTGCAATCACGCCATCACTGAATGCTTCGATGCGCGAAGTGGATGGAATAAAGCTTTCCGGGTCTTTCTTCATAAATGTAATACAAGTAAGTCAGCATTAAGTTGCGGGTCGGTGATTGGCGTCGGGTCTTGTTCGGCGCTTCTCGTTGGCCCGCTTTTCCAAAGATTACCACGTAAACGCACAACTAGCCCCTGCTTAATTTTTGAAGTTTTAATTCTTCCTGGGAGCGCGTACTTATTAAAAGCTTGCCACTCGGTGATTGTTTTTACATCAGTTAAATTGCAGTCGGCAGGTGCCTCCCAACCACTGTACCCATTCCAGGGCTTGGCCAGGATCGATTGGTCAAGTGTATATGTAGGCACAACAACATAATCAGCAGCTTTTTCCTCAAGCGCAGCATAAGCTTGCGGAAACCAAGCGTCGGCACAAATCAAAACTCCAACTTTGCCAACTGCTGTATCAAAGACTTGGTAGTTTGTAGTTTGATCTGCGGCCATGAATTCCAATTCACGTGCAATTGGAAAGTGCTTCTTAACAATCTGCTCTTCAGGAGTGCCGTCTGGACGAAAAACTAGCGTTTGGTTGTAAAGCGGCCCAGGCTTTAGTCGCAACTTGCCATGCTGCATCTCGATCTCTGGGAGTGGAATTGAGCCAGCAACAATTGTCACTTGAAATTCCTTGGCGAGCGTGGAGAATATTTTTTCATAGGCTTCAAGCATTGCCGCAGCGCGCACTTGAAAGAGCGCCTCTGCGGCACTATCTTTCTTGTCACTCCAGGCAAGCTCCCAAAGGAATGGAATGATTCTACGACAAGCAACCTGTTGCATTGCTGCTGATTCAGTTACGGCCGTGAAAACACTTTCAGCTTGGTTAAGTGTTGCTAGATAAAGTCCGACATGCTCAGGGAAAACCACTATTGTTTGCCTTTGCAGAAAACCTTGAGATTTTGCAGTTCCAAGGATTGGTCTAATGCGCGAGAGAAAGTTTTCAACCGACTGAAAATCTCTTTTTTGGAAGTAAGCCTGGACTCCGAGAATCGACCCGCGGGAGCTAGCAACACCGATTTCGTGAATTTTTATCTTGTTATTTTCAGCGTGGGCACTTTGCAGGCATAAAATATAAATCAAAGTGACAGCTATGCGCCTAGTGAGCAGTTTCATCGTAAGCAAAATTCTAGCAAAAAACCTAAGACCTATGCTAGATCTGTTGCAAGGTAAGCCACTATGAAAACACTACGACTGACACTAATTTCCCTGATCTTACTAATCTCGGCGCAACTTTGCATTGCTGACCAGCAAATTCCAGTTGACTGTGGGGCGAAATACGAAACCGGAGATCAAGCCTGTAACGATGCTTATCAGGGCTGTTTAAATCGCGGCGGTTCAAGGGAGTGCTGCCAGACGATGGTGGAACTGTGTGACCGCTGCGTGAAGAGCAAATGGTATGAGTGTCTGAAAACTGGCTTTTGGCCAGAACTCCCAGCATGCACAAGTGGGATGAGCTGTTGTCTTAAGCAGATTCAATGCACAGAAGGTGCTAAATATTAAGTCTTCTGCATTATCACTAGTTCCCACTCTCGAATTACGTGATTTCATGGCGCGCTACTTAAAGCGCTTTGCAAAAGTGCCTGGGTGTCACCGCGCTGCTGCATATCAAGCCGAGTTAACGGCAAGTTTAAGCCAGATCTGTGAGTTTTGTGGTGGGACTGTGCTTGAGGGAAAACCCGAAGAAGTCTGGGAGGTAATCCAACAACTTAAGGCACCCGATCTACAACCGGTGTTTATCGCTGAAAAAGTCGAAGCTAGGCATTTAGCCGACCCACTTAAGACATTCTCGGAGTTACGTAATCGAGGAGTTTTACGGTTTTTTCTTGAAGGCGAAATTATTAAAATTCCTGATACGCCAACTGAGCAAGTCAAACTGTTGGAGAGCTTGGAAGCCCGCAAAATTTCTAAAGGCCAGGCAGCCAAAGATCAGTCGGGGGATTTTTATTTAATTCTACAAACTCTTGTACTTGCCGAGACTTCAGCATCTGAACTCAGGCAAATTGTTGTCGAGCAATCAACTGCAGCCGGTAACTGTGTATATTTGATTTATGACAAACAGTTCTTTCCCTGTGCGACTCAGAATTTTTGCGAGCAATGTGGAAAATTACAGAGTCAGGAGCTTGCTAAAAACATTAAGCAAGACACTCTAGCTGCGCTTGGTAGGCACAATCAGTTTGATTGGCGAAGCGCGCTAGAGCTAAGTGATGATGAATTACTCTTGAGCAGTCTTGAATATTTAGTTGAACTTGGGCTTTCGCAGCTTACAATCTCAACTACAGGGCTTGAAGCTTGTGTCTTTGTGGAGACTTTAGCTCGGGCTGAGATTTACTTAAAAGTGTTAGAAAAGCAGGGGAATCTACTCAGTCGAAGCCAGCTAGTTCACGCTTTGAAAGTCGCTCCAGTGGTTAAGCCGTTAGAATTCCTTGAAGCTAAAACAATCGCTGAATATCGAGCAATACTTGAGCAAGCTAAGGCGCTACCTGCTGGGCTGCTGATCGCTAATGGTTCACTCATTGGAGTGCAGACAGAGCTACTAGTTGAATATTTAGGTCTAAACGAAATGATTGCAGAAGTTTTTTTGCGACAGAAAAATGCAAGACTTAGTAATCTTACACTCAAGGATTTCAAAATTAAAAAGCTTACTCCCCAGTCAAGTAGCGCAAACACTAGTGCAAGTTTGGCTGAAATCACCGTGAAAAATTTGAGCTATTTGCAATTACTGCAAACGCCTATTGCTGAGTTGAAAAGTTTTTTTGATTCCTCTTCAGCCTTAGCCAATATTTATCAAGGCCTACTTAGTGCTGGAGTTGCAGAGGAAAAATTATGCACCGAGCTTAGCAAGTTAAAGTTTTCCGTACAAGACAAAATTAAAATTTTACGCGGAATAATTTTAGCCCAGAAAATTTTGACCCAGAAAAAAAATCTACGAATGAAAAACGAAAAAGTGCAGGTATTTTTTACAGATATTTTTTCGAAAAACTCTCTTTTTGAATTTTTCGAAAAATCGAACACCGTTTTTAATGACCTAGTAGCGCTGAGCAACCGGGTTTGTCTGATACTACGTGACTGAAGTCGTAAAACTCAGCAATGTAGCTATAATTTAATGCGCATATAATATCTAATAAAATCAATTAGTTATCGCATTTATTTAATTTACTAAATTACTCAAAACTTGTTTGTAAGATTTTTTGTCTAAGCACTTGCAACTGCTTGCTCTTTAGGGCATGTTCCCCGTCCGCTTAGCGCCAAAAATGATTTGACGCTATGGCGCATTGGTCTTTGAAAAATTAGCTGGGGTAGAAGAAGGTAAGAGCATATTAAGCTTTTATTTGTGCGAGTCCTTTAAGAGTTTCTGAAAGTTGTTCGCAAGAATGCTTTCAACAAGAACGCTTGAGTAAAATTTGCAAGCAACACAGTTTAGCTACTGTGTATGCTAGCCAGTAGATCTCTTTATTGAAGAGTTTGATTCTGGCTCAGAACGAACGCTAGCGGCATGCCTCAAACATGCAAGTCGTACGCGAAAGTCTTCGGATGAGTAGAGTGGCGCACGGGTGAGTAACACGTAACTAACATCCCGTCTCGCTGGGGATAACTCCGGGAAACCGGAGCTAATACCGAATGATCAGCTTGGAACTTCGGTTCTAATCTGTAAAGCCTTACGGCGCGAGATGATTGGGTTGCGGTCTATTAGCTTGTTGGTGGGGTAACGGCCTACCAAGGCGACGATAGATAGCTGGTCTGAGAGGATGACCAGCCACACTGGAACTGACACACGGTCCAGACTCCCACGGGAGGCAGCAGTTGGGAATATTGGACAATGGGCGAAAGCCTGATCCAGCAATGCCGCGTGAAGGAAGAAGGCCTTCGGGTTGTAAACTTCTTTTAGCAGGGGCGAAAAAAATGACGGTACCTGCAGAAAAAGCACCGGCTAACTCTGTGCCAGCAGCCGCGGTAATACAGAGGGTGCAAGCGTTGTTCGGAATCATTGGGCGTAAAGCGCGTGTAGGCGGTTTTGTAAGTCTGGTGTGAAATCCTGCAGCTTAACTGTAGAAGTGCACTGGATACTGCAAAACTAGAGGATGGGAGAGGAGAATGGAATTCCTGGTGTAGGGGTGAAATCCGTAGATATCAGGAGGAACATCAGTGGCGAAGGCGGTTCTCTGGCCCATTTCTGACGCTCAGACGCGAAAGCGTGGGGAGCAAACAGGATTAGATACCCTGGTAGTCCACGCCCTAAACGATGAATACTAGACGTTGGGATACCTAATTGTCTCAGTGTCGCAGCTAACGCATTAAGTATTCCGCCTGGGAATTACGGTCGCAAGATTAAAACTCAAAGAAATTGACGGGGGCCCGCACAAGCGGTGGAGTATGTGGTTTAATTCGATGCTACGCGAAAAACCTTACCCAGACTTGACATCCCGGGCTATTCTGGGAAACCAGAAGTTCTCTTCGGAGACCCGGTGACAGGTGCTGCATGGCTGTCGTCAGCTCGTGTTGTGAGATGTTGGGTTAAGTCCCGCAACGAGCGCAACCCGTGTCTTTAGTTACTAACATTAAGTTGAGCACTCTAGAGATACCGCTTGGCTATAAGCCAGAGGAAGGTGCGGATGACGTCAAGTCCTCATGGCCTTTATGTCTGGGGCTACACACGTACTACAATGGAGAGGGACAAAGCGAAGCTAGCTCGCGAGAGTCGGCCAATCGCAAAAACCCTCCCTCAGTTCGGATTGAAGTCTGCAACTCGACTTCATGAAGCTGGAATCGCTAGTAATCGCGGATCAGCATGCCGCGGTGAATACGTTCCCGGGCCTTGTACACACCGCCCGTCACACCATGGGAGTTGGTCATACCTGAAGTGCCTGTGCTAACCGCAAGGGGGCAGGGTCCTACGGTACAGCCGATGACTGGGGTGAAGTCGTAACAAGGTAGCCGTTGCGGAAGCAGTGGCTGGATCACCTCCTTTAAGGGAGCTTTCTTTCGGATCGCACAACGTTCCTGAAAGACATGCTCACAGATTAGGAGCGTTCCTTGTTGATCTTTAGACGGATCGAGAAATTTTTATCGAATCGCACGTAATAAAAGCAAAATTTCAGAGTGCCAAAAAATACTGAATTCAGTGTTTTAATCCTCTGATACTACTGGCAAATATACTTATCTTCTTCCCAGCTTATTTTTGAAAGACCTCGCTTGAGGCGGACATTAAATCGTTGCAAAACGATCTAATGTGGTTCTTTGACATTGTTATATGGGTAGACGAGCAACAACTGCGTAAGAGAGTTCAATTTTTGATTCTCAACAAGCGACAAGTATAATTGTACCGCTGATTTTGTTAATTCAAAATCATGCGCGTTTCAATATTTACACATGACAAAGTTTTTTTTGTGATTAAGTTACTAAGGGCGCACAGGGGATGCCTTGGCGTCTAGAGGCGATGAAGGACGTGGCAAAACTGCGATAAGCTTCGGGGAGCTGTTCAACAAGCATTGATCCGAAGATTTCCGAATGGGGAAACCTGACTACCTAAGGTAGTCGCTCCGCAAGGAGAGCGAACTCAGGGAAGTGAAACATCTCAGTACCTGAAGGAAAAGAAATCAATAGAGATACCCGTAGTAGCGGTGAGCGAACCGGGTAGAGCCTAAACCATCGGAACTTCGGTTCTGATGGGGTTGTAGGGCGTGCAATAAAGCTGATCAAAGTCAATAATCGAAGAGCGTTGGAAAGCGCTGCCATAGAAGGTGATAGCCCTGTAGGTGAAATTGACAATGACGGTGAGTACGTACCTGAGTACAGCGGGACACGTGGAACCCTGCTGGAATCTAGGAAGACCACTTTCTAAGGCTAAATACTACTAGACGACCGATAGTGAACAAGTACCGTGAGGGAAAGGTGAAAAGAACCCCGACGAGGGGAATGAAAAGATCCTGAAACTGTGTGTCTACAAGCAGTCGAAGCACTATGTTCGCAAGAACAGTGCGACGGCGTACCTTTTGCATCATGGGTCAGCGAGTTGCGCCTTTGTGGCAAGGTTAAGTCGATAAGACGGAGCCGAAGCGAAAGCGAGTCCTAACTGGGCGATTCAGTCACAAGGGGCAGACCCGAAGCCGAGTGATCTAACCATGGCCAGGATGAAGCTCGGGTAACACCGAGTGGAGGTCCGAACTGTAATACGTTGAAAAGTATTCGGATGAGCTGTGGTTTGGAGTGAAAGGCTAATCAAACTCGGAGATAGCTGGTTCTCTTCGAAATATATTGAGGTATAGCGTCGTGTATATTGAGCGGGGGTAGAGCACTGAATGGACTAGGGGGCCTACCAGCCTACCAAACCCAAATAGCCTCCGAATACCGCTCAAGTAAAGCACGGCAGTCAGTTCGTGACTGATAAGGGCCACGAGCGAGAGGGACAGACCCCAGACCGCCAGCTAAGGTCCCAAAATCAATGCTAAGTGGAAAACGATGTGAGACCGCTAAGACAGCCAGGAAGTTGGCTTAGAAGCAGCCACCTTTTTAAGAAAGCGTAATAGCTCACTGGTCGAGCGGGCTCGTGCGGAAAATTCAACGGGGCTAAAGCATTGTACCGAAGCTGCGGATAGTAAGAATCCTACGGGATTTTTATTGTGGTAGAAGAGCGTTGTTAACAGGCTGAAGCATGATCGTAAGAACGTGTGGACAGTTAACAAGTGATAATGCTGACATGAGTAACGATAAACAAAGTGAAGAGCTTTGTCGCCGAAAACCCAAGGTTTCCTGAGCCAGGGTCATCCGCTCAGGGTTAGTCGGAGCCTAAGCTGAGGCCGAAAGGCGTAAGTGATGGTAAACAGGTTAATATTCCTGTCACCACAAGGCACATTGTGCGATGGAGAGACGGAGAAGGGTATGTCTACCGGGTAATGGTTGTCCCGGAGAAAGTTCGTAGGCTGAAAGGATAGGTAAATCCGTTCTTTCTTAAGGCCGAGAAACGAGACCATCTGCGATCCGCAAGGGTCAAAGAGAAGTGACTGATCCCACGCTTCCTAGAAAATCTTCTAAGCCCGTGCTGCGTGTCCGTACCGGAAACCAACTCTGGTGGGTTAGTAGAGAATACTTAGGCGCTTGAGAGAACTCTGGTTAAGGAACTAGGCAAATTACTACCGTAACTTCGGGATAAGGTAGGCCTTCTATGGTGTAATACTTCGCGTATGAAGCTGCGGAAGGTTGCAGAGAGCAGGGGGTAGCGACTGTTTACTAAAAACACAGGACTCTGCAAACTCGTAAGAGGAGGTATAGGGTCTGACGCCTGCCCGGTGCCGGAAGGTTAAGGGGATTTGTCATCTCGTAAGAGAGAAGCTTTGAACCGAAGCCCCGGTGAACGGCGGCCGTAACTATGAATCCGTTGTAGTTACGAAAATAAATTTGGCTATATGCTGGAATATCCGATTGTATCCACAGATACTCGCACATATAATTTAGAAATAAATTAATGGGCAGTGACAACTCTAGTGGTGCGGACAATCAGCAGGAAAGATTTAAGAAAATGAGTAAAACAGTTCCTCCAAATATTGGCTATTATTTAGCTGGTTTTGCTGATGGAGAGGGAAGCTTTAATGTTTCATTCCGTCCGCGACCTGACTATATAATGCCATGGAAAGTTTCGTTATGTTTCAATATTTCTCAAAAAGATAAAGTAATACTGACGCTGTATAAAAAATATTTACAGTGTGGGACTTTACGAGGAAGAGCTGATGGAGTTTGGTATTTCGAAGTTAATAACTTTGAAGCGATTGTTTCAAATGTTATTCCTTTCTTCAAAAAATATAAATTTCTATCGGCTAAGAAAAAACGAGACTTTCAAAAATTCATTCAGATTTCAGATTTAGTCAAAGAGCATGCTCATTTAACACGAGCTGGCATTGAAAAAATTCTGCAAATTCGAGCTGATATGAACGATGGTGGAAAAAGAAAGTACTCAGATGCTGAAATTATCAGCATTCTTAAAAATCCTCAGAGACTACATGCCAAACATTAGCTAAAATCTAATGATGATATAGTCCGAACTGCATAGCGATATGTAGAGCTTAGAAGAAATTCTAAGACGCTAAAAAGAAATTTTTAGTAGTAACATTTATAACGAACGGTCCTAAGGTAGCGAAATTCCTTGTCGGGTAAGTTCCGACCTGCACGAATGGCGTAACGACTTCCCCACTGTCTCAACCAGAGACTCAGTGAAATTGAATTCGAAGTGAAGATGCTTCGTATCCGCGGAAAGACGGAAAGACCCTGTGCACCTTTACTACAACTTAGCGTTGAGCCTGGAGGCTGCATGTGTAGCATAGGTGGGAGACTTTGAAGTCGGAGCGCTAGCTCTGATGGAGTCATTAGTGAAATACCACCCTTGCATTCTCTAGATTCTAACATTGGCGAGTGAATCCTCGCCGTGGACCACGCTTGGTGGGTAGTTTGACTGGGGCGGTCGCCTCGACCACAAGCCAGTATAAAAAGGAAATTTAGGGGCGCTTTAGTGGCAACACTAAAGGCAAATTTGGCTATATGCTGGAAAGTCCGTTCTCTCTAAATCTGTTTACTTTTTTCCGTTCGTAAATATTTAGAAGAGATGTAGTATCCAACATTACACGCGCAACAAATTATTAGCGTGTGTGAAAATGTGTTTGGTGCGGGCAATCAGCAGGGAAGACCACTGAGATATACTCAATCTAGTGTATATTCTTATGTCCCCTCAACGACTAAACGCCGAACTTCCTCTAAAGGGAAGATGATATAGTCTGAACTTCCAGGCGACTGGAAGCCATAATAATGGGGTCTTGCTAATATTTTATGCGATCGAAAAAGATCGAAGCACTTAAATTAAAGTTGAAATTGTCCGATCAGCAACGAGAAGTTCTGGTTGGATTACTACTTGGTGATGCTTGCTTAGAGACTCAAAATGGGGGGAAAACTTACCGCCTAAAAATCGAGCAAAGTGAAAAGCACCAAGACTATCTTCAACACCTGTATGATCTGTTTGCAGAGTGGGTCTTGACCCAACCTCGTAAACGACAAGTTCATTCTGGTGATTTTGTTTCTGTAAATCTAGCGTTTCAAACCGTAAGCCATAGCGCTTTTAGGTTTTATGCTCAAAATTTTTACGGTAATCAAAAAAAAACAGTACCAAAGTTAATTGGCCATTGGTTAACCCCAAAGGCGCTTGCTTATTGGTATATGGATGATGGTTCTATGAAATCAAAAGATTCAAAGGGAGTAATTTTCAACACACAAGGATTTACTAAGAATGAAGTCAATCTGCTTAGTAAGGTCCTCGGACATAAATACGGTTTAAGTGCAAAGTTAAGAAAGCAAAAGGATGGCCATCAGATTTACATTTCTGGATCTTCTTATGAAGACTTTATTCAGATTGTAAAGCCACATGTAATTCCTTCAATGCTTTATAAAATTCAAAAAGCAAGACAAACACAATTGCCTAAAGAGTAACGGAGGCGCGCAATGGTGGGCTCAGACTGGTTGGAAATCAGTCGTACGAGTGTAAAGGCATAAGCCCGCTTAACTGTGAGAGAGACATTTCGAACAGGTACGAAAGTAGGCCTTAGTGATCCGGTGGTTCTTCGTGGAAGGGCCATCGCTCATCGGATAAAAGGTACGCCGGGGATAACAGGCTTATCTCCCCCAAGAGTTCACATCGACGGGGAGGTTTGGCACCTCGATGTCGGCTCGTCACATCCTGGGGCTGAAGTAGGTCCCAAGGGTTCGGCTGTTCGCCGATTAAAGTGGCACGCGAGCTGGGTTTAGAACGTCGTGAGACAGTTCGGTCCCTATCTTCCGTGGACGCAGGAAAATTGAGAGGATTTGCTCTTAGTACGAGAGGACCGGAGCGAACATACCTCTAGTGGACCAGTTGTCCTGCCAAGGGCATAGCTGGGTAGCCAAGTATGGAAGGGATAACCGCTGAATGCATCTAAGCGGGAAGCCTACCTCAAGATTAGTTTTCCCACCCGCAAGGGCTAAAGGGACGTTGAAGACTACAACGTTGATAGGTTGGAGGTGGAAGTGCGGTAACGCATGTAGCTGACCAATACTAATGTTCCCGTGAGACTTAATCTTTTTTTCTTCTTTTTTAAATCTTTGTCATGCGCTGTTTGAGAATTAGAAATTTCTCTTACCATGTTGCTCGTCTACCCTTTTTTCTTTTTGATTTTCAATAACATTCAATTAATTATCTAACACACTGCTTGGTCCTCAAGTCATTGCGAGCTTGCGATAGCAAGCGCGGCAATCTACTTGCATTTTGTGTCATTGCGAACGAAGTGAAGCAATCTGTTAAGCAATATTTTGTTTTTTCTCATAAGCACTGAACAGCCTGCCTTAAATCTTGCCCTCAAGCATAGACAACTGCCGATGATGGAGTTTGGCGAATAAGAGTTGGGATATGATTGCCCCAACTAAACACAAAAACATATCCCATTGCGTGTCCCAGACATCGCCCTGAGTTCCTAGAAATGCAGTTGCTTGATCGTCGAACACCAAAGATACCCACCATTCAATCATTTCAAAAAAAGCACTGAAAGACAGGCACGCACAGGTTGTGCATAGAAACAGCCAGCCACCTGACTTTAAAGGCGATTTCCGAATAAAAATTTCTCGCGCCAAAATCGCAGGCACAAAGCCCTGCACAAAATGCCCCAGACGGTCATAGTGATTACGTGAAAGTTCTAACAAATCCCTAACCCATAGACCGAGCGGTACTTTCTCGTATGTGTAATAACCCCCAAGAATTAAAACCAAAGCATGAAATGCTAGTAAATAATAAAGCAGCCTAGTTAAAGGGAATGACCTTCGGGTTAAGTAAATTATTGGCAAACCTACAAAAACCCAGGACACCTCCAGTGCCCATGTAAAATGTTCTTCTGGATTAAGTCCAGACAAGACTAGTGCGAGTATCATCGTTGTAAACAACAGAGTTTGCTCTAAAGTCGGCTGTTTTAATTTGCCCATCATATTCCCTCGATTTTATCGGTAAAATATTTGACTGTACGAATCAATCGCTCCCATGGTACTTAACCTTGGTATTCAATGAAAGTGTTATTTCGACTTCTCGCGCTAATTATTTTTTGTTGTAATCCTGCTTTTTGCTCAGCTGAAAGTCTTTCGCGTTGGCTTGCCCAAGCACCAAAAGAATGCACAGAAGAATATGACTTTGAGCTTGCGGATGGAACATTCCTTGCGCCAAATCCCAAAGAAAGAATTATTAATTCCCGTAATCTAAACTATCTAGGTGAAATTAAAGTTTCCCAAGCACTGTCAGCCCCTAAGTTAAAAATAATTTTTAATCGCATTGCAATTGATAACTATAACCATGCTTTATTGGACCTTAATTTGCTGAGTAGTGGTGCAACGTCAATCGATCAAGCGATTAAGTCTGTGCAGAATATTCAGGCTCAGGCCAATTTGGATTCTTCGGAACTTAAATATGTCTATGAGTATTCGAGTCAAATCGTCCCAGTTGTAATTCCAGAATATGGCTATCAATATTATCGCAGCTTAACCTTGAAACCAATTGTTGTGCGCGTCGAGGTGACAGAACATGACAAGCTGCGCTGCCGTAATATTTTGATTGCCGGCATCTTCGCCCCAAATCCAGACAACCAGGTAATTGCCCGCACCATTGGCATTTCAGAGAGTTCGGCACTTAAAGAGTATGCGGGTTTTGATCAGGATATAGTATTGACGAACTTACCTGCTGACGCACTCAGCTTGGCATCAACAACTGGAATAAGCCTTGATCAAGCTAAACCGCTTCCGAGTCAAGAATATCTAAGAAAATTGATGTTACAAGGCACTTGGATTTACGCGCCGCAAAATATTACTGACCAATTACAAACATCTCTCAACCCACTTCCAATTGGTGGAGTTTTGTTTGCGGGATATCAAACTTTGCGCGTTCCTTCTGCTCAACTCTTTGGCAGGATTAGTTATAACCGCGTGATGCATCCACTCGCATTTCGTAATAGCAATTACTATTATGGTAACGACTTACAGCAAAGCCAAGAACTAAAAGACCGAGTTTGGAGCAATATTACCTACACTTATGTAGGGCTCGGTTTATATACACTATTATTCCTCATTGCTGGGCCAGTCCTTTTTTATGTTATGCCAGCTAAAAAACGATCGCTGCTTTGGTTGATCGTCCCACTAACTTGTCTAGTGTCAGCTTTGATCTTCTATTGTGCTGGCCAACAGATTCTGCCGAATAGCCCGATTCTACAGCTTGTCGAAACACGTGTCGGCTATGCTCCCTGGTCAGAATGGAACATTGGCGCTGAAATTTCAGTGCTAGCAACTCGAGATGAAACAATTGAGATTAACGCTCCTACTCAAATGACTATTATTGGACAGTCTAATAGCTATAACTCTAAACAGGGTGCTAAGCAGATTAACTGGTCTCGTAACGATCGCACTAGCCAGGGCAGAATTGAAATTGAAGGTAGCGGCTATCAGACAAAGTTCGATCTGCGTGGATTTAGCAACCAGATTAAGTTGCCGTTTACTATCGATCATCACAAGTTGTGTGCCAGTGAGCCTTTAGCCGATTTCTATGTGCTCGATCACAATCTGCGTTCACTCTCGCTGAACGCATCAATTGCCAAGAGCGAATGTGTTGAATTAAAACCAAGTAGTTTCAACAAACACCCACAGTTTTATACAGTGCCAAATTCTGTTTACGAAAATGTTTATGGACACAGTCAAAATCAGTATTCGAATCTTAGTTCTGAGCAAAAAGAATACTACTCAGCGCTTTTGGAAAAAATTAGAGCCGAAGGAATTATCCCCAAGCATTATTTAGTAATGTTTACGTCACGAGGCGAAAATTCCCTGTCAGTCAAAATCCGCGATAGCAGTATCACTAGCAAAATCCATTGGATCGTGGCAGTTCCCCAGGATCAATCGCTGATGACTGTTGGAGGTTTAGACCATGGCTCTTAAAGTTGAAGCCGTACATAAAACCTATCCCAATGGAACAACTGCCCTAAATGGAATTAGCATGGCGTTTCCACCAGGGCGTGTTTTTGGTTTGATCGGACCCAACGGAGCTGGCAAATCAACACTACTTAAGGTGATTTGTGGACTACTCAAAACCAATGCAGGTGTGATTACATTTGCAGGGAAGAATATTACCTCGGATGCACAGCGCGCTTCGCACTATGTGCAACTCATGCCCGACCCGCTTGGAGTTTATACTGATATTTATGCGCGTGAGTATCTAGAGTTTTTTGCACGACTTTTTGGTTTGCGCGGGAAGGAAAGACAAGAAAAGCTCGATCAAGTGATTTCACTACTAGGGCTCTCGCCTTGGCTTGATATGGAAGTCGAGACATTATCTGCGGGATGGCAAAGACGGCTTGCGCTTGGTCGAGTGCTACTTTCTAACGCCTCAGTTTTACTTCTCGATGAGCCCGCTGCTGGACTTGATATTTCAGCGCGGCAAGAATTGTTAGCATTAGTGCGAAAACTTTCCTCAGCCGATCGCACGATTGTTGTCTCTTCGCATATCTTGTCCGAACTCGAAGAACTCGCTGATGACTTTGGGATTTTAGTTCAGGGATCATGGAAGGAAGTCGCTCCAGGGAAAACTAGTTTTTCGCGTAACGAACTTGCCAGCCTCAAACATGGTGCCAGAGTAATTTTACGAGTTAAAAGTAGTGAGCTTGCAGAGAATTTATTGAAGTCAAAGAATATTGATTACGTGCTAGCGCCAGGAACGCAAGAAATGACTGTGGAAACTGCAAGTGCAGTGCTTGCCCAGCAGTTACTCGCGGAATGCACCGCAGCGGGAATAGAAGTTATCGAGTATCGACGTGAAACTGCCGACCTAGTTGACGTTGTGTCGGAGGTGCTAAAATCATGAACCCTATTTTCTGGCTTGAACTTCGCACGCGCATTGCTGAAAAAAAGCTTTGGCTAATCGCACTATTATTTATTGTGATGATGTGGGTTGGGATTTTAATTCCCACGTCATTATTTGGAAACCGTAGCTATCAAGTCCCCGGGGAAACCGGATCGATTATGCAGGGCTTTATCCTGGTACTCCATGCTGGCTTAATGGCTTTACTGGGAGGAATTAGTGCGGCTTCACGTATTTCCCAAGAGCGCGAGCAGCGCACGATCGCACCACTGCTTAATTCACCAGTGTCACGCTTGAGTATTATCTTTGGAAAGCTTTTTGGCTCGTGGATATTTTTAATTTGGATTTCTTGTCTGACATTACCTTTTTTGGCAGTCACTGCGCTTTGGGGCGGATTCTCCGCGGGGACGATGATTAAAATTTTTATTTCCAATACAGTCCTATCCTTACTGCTCTCTGCGATGGCTTTGGCTAGTTCTGCGCAAACTGGCAGGACTTTAACTTCTTACCTTTTTCTAGGTTTAGTAGTTTTTGGCTGGTCTTGTATTTTGCCGCTTTTATACCTGACGCAGATTGCAGGTAATCGCACTAATAGTCTGGACGAGTACGCCTTCCTTTTTCACAACCCGCTCTTCCCCATCATTTATCTGTTCTCTAAGAACGAGATGTCATGGATGCAAGAAGTGGGCGGCAAACTGCCGCTGGATCCGTTATTATACTGTTATTTGATTTGGTTTTTCATTGGTGGCTTGAGCATTTTGCTCGCACGCTTTGCAATTTCAAAGGAGAACGTATGAGGATACACATAATACAGCACGTTGCATTTGAAGAGCCAGGTGAAATTTCTAATTGGATTAATCGTCGTGGACATGCGCTTACTTTAACGCGCGTTTTTCGTGACGAAGAATTTCCCGAAATTGATAGCTTTGATTTATTAATTATTATGGGCGGGCCAATGAGTGTCAACGACCACGCGAGTTATCCTTGGATCGCCAACGAAAAGAAATTTATTTCTCAAGCACTTGCTGCCGGCAAATATCTTTTCGGAATTTGCTTAGGGGCGCAGTTCATTGCTAGCGCACTTGGAGCAAAGGTTTATCCCAATAAAATTGAGCAGCAAGTAGTCAAGGAAATCGGTTGGTTCCCAGTGAAGACCACTCCTGAAGCCCTTAGCTCTCAATTTTTTTGCACAATGCCGGGCGAGTTTTCGCCACTACATTGGCATGGTGAGACCTTCGATTTGCCCCAAGGAGCAATCCGACTGGCCAGCACTAGTGCCTGTGCTAATCAAGCTTTTGAATATAATCATCAAGCTTTGGGAATTCAGTTTCATCTCGAGATGTCTCCAGAGATTGTGCGTGAAATGCTTGTTAACTGCGAAAATGATTTCGTTGGTGGGCGATATGAACAAAGTCCAACGCAAATTCTCGAAGCAAAAACAAATTATGCACTGACGCAGGAGTTGATTGAATCCGTGCTTGACCGCTTTGAAAATAAAATTGACGGTAAGACTTCCAAGAATTTTTTTGTGACTTCTGGGGCGGCTGTGACTATGTTTTTGATGTGACAAAGGGAACTAACTTTTGTTAGTTCCCTTTGTCATCCTGAGCAAAGCTTGTGCAAGCGATAGTGCACACAAGCTGCGTCGAAGGATCTCTTAAGGAGTTATAATTTCACCCATCTCGATAACTTCAAAGTCAGAGCCATGGACATTACCAAGTGTATGTAGTTCATCATCACTCCAACGTGGGTCGGGCGCTCCCGAGACATACCAGTTTGAGCCGTTATCTGCGACAAACATGCCATAACGTTTAAGTGCTCGAAGTATAACTTGAACTGAAGCTGGGTAAGAAGATTCGTCGAAAGAAGCTTTTAAGCGCACACGCATTCCCATTGGCGGAAGATTTGGATCGGTATTTGAACTTGCCCAATGTCGTGCTGGATGCACATAAGCTCTGCGACTGCGAGATACTGTAAATCTTAAGGCATGAGGAATTTCCCCGCGCTCAACTGCTTCTTCATATCTAACCAAGCCTGGAAAAATTGGAAGTCCTGCAGCATCAGCAGAAGTCCAACCAGCTGGACGAAGTGCATTTGATTTTAAATCAAAAATTGCACCGGAGCCTGCTTCCCAACGATTGTTATTAAAAAATACATGATAAAGTTCGTAGAGCACCCAATTATCTCGGTCAATCATCAGGACATGGCGATCTCCATTGCCATCAGGCCCACCTTCGATCGGGGGATTTAAAGGAATCGGATAGGGTCCAGCATCACTTTCATCTTCATATTCGAAAATTACAGATGAGCGTGGTTGAGAAGAGGGAACTATCACATAAGGAATGCCGTTTGGCGCTCCATTCCATACTGTTCCAAAATCAGGATGAAGTCCCGTGTTTAGACCAATACTAGCGATTAAATTATTTGAATTAGAATCCACTGGTGAATTTGAAATATCTTGGTTCCAAGGATTACTCGCTGGAAAAACTAATTTACCATTAGTGCGAGCGTTTACTCCAAGCTCAGGGCCATTTGGGTCAGGAGGTGAAGGCGGTGCTGAGCCGGGGTTTGATTCCGAATCATCTTTCCTGCTTTTACAGCCAGGGTCAGCAGGGAAATCCTTATAGCCATCACGGTCATCATCTTTTTTATTATAGCAGCGCGGATAACGACAGATTTTTTTGTGTTTTATGCGTTTGCAGATTTTCTTAACTTTGATTTTTTTGGCTGTTAGCTCACGGGCGGTTTCAGCAAAAGCTCCCGGGCAATACGGAATAACAGCAAATACTAACAGAACACTAATTACTAACGGTAAGGCATGTCTCATAGATTCTCGTACTACAAGTATCGACAGATCTCGTAGGAAACTGTTGGGTTTGGTGAAATACGCTGAGACTACGCTTAGTTAATTCTTAAGGCACAAGATTGAGTTTTAAGTAAATTCTGATATAATGCGCCTTCCGTTTAGGCCTTCAGCCTGCTCTTTCTCTTCGCTGTGTCGGGTAGAAATCTAAATAAATCTATATCTCTTGATGTCTGGCCTTCGGCTAACGCTTAAGGTTTTGACAAGAGGGCAATCATGACTCGAGATAAACGCAACTCAGCAAAACCCATCGAAAGACTGCTTTTTGGCAGTCGCTGGCTTTTGGCTCCGCTAAACTTAGCGGTAGCCTTCGGCCTACTACTTCTCGTCATTCGTTCTGGTCCACAAATCTGGAGCCTAACCATTGAAGCTGTCAGTCCTTCTAATGGTGAGAAGTTCATGAACGATCTACTGGCGCTTGCAGGTTCAGTGCTAACAGCGGGCTTCCTCTATATCGTAATCATGAACTCGTGGGCGACCTATGTCTCCAGAGCAGACTTCACGGGCAATTCTGATGCTGCGCTATGGCGTAAAAGCATGCCGGAAAGCGAACTTCGAGCTAAACAGTTCGGATCGCTAGCTTCGATTACAGCAGTTCGCTTACTCGATAGCACCAGCAAGTCTGCCAATGAAACCCATATCTACCTGATGATCTTCGGGGCGTTCGTGCTGTCTGCACTTTGCTTTACTTGGATGCATCTTTCTCACACTGGACGCAAAGGTCATCATCAGGAAAACGAAATATCCGAGGAAAAAGTGCAAGATAAGTGAGTGAATCGAAGACAACGACTAAGTCTGGTTATTGCAAAAGCCCTAGCCAGACATCAAGACAGAATAGATTTGAACTTGTTTGAGAGATCCGCCTACGCCCTTCGATGAACTCAGGGCTCCGGCGGATTATTTTTATTTTCCGCAGATGCGGAAAATAAAAAACCCCAAGTATCTTTTAGAGATACTTGGGGCACAAAAAAACTGGCAATGACCCTTTCCCATCATGTGATAGTATCTCAAAGTCCATTTAAATCTTTAATTTTGGTCAAATACTGCGTTGCGGAAGATTTCTGCGGTTGCGCACCTACAAACGTAGGCTTGCGCTCCTCGAAATTTCTGCGCCTTGTCTTTGCCTCAAAACTAAAGATTTAATCTGGACTTTGTAGGTCGAATGGGAAAGTAGGTCCCAGAAAATAAAAAACCCCAAGTATCTTTTAGAGATACTTGGGGCACAAAAAAACTGGCAATGACCTACTTTCCCATCATGTGATAGTATCATCGGCGCTGAAGGTCTTAACTGCTGAGTTCGGAATGGGATCAGGTGTTTCCCCCTCGCTACTACCGCCAGAGGCATGTCTTATAGATAATTAATTATTTAAGATCAAGAGAGACTGCCGAAATTATTATAAATAGAAAATTCAGTAATAATTTCGGCAAGTTAAGAAGGGTAGGGACTACCAGCGATCGCCCCCGCGGTCGTTACGGTCACGACGAGGCTTTCCGCCGCCGCCGCCAAAACCACCGCCGCCACCTGGACGACGATTTCCACCACCACCTGGACGACGATTTCCACCACCGCCACCACCGCCTTCTGTCTTAGGACGAGCTTCGTTTACAACGATTGTGCGGCCCTTAAGGTTTTGACCATTAAGACCTTCAATCGCACGCTTTGCTTCTTCGTCTGAATCCATCTCAACAAAGCCGAAGCCTTTTGAGTGACCAGAGAATTTGTCCATAATAACATTTGCTGATTTTACTGATCCATAGGCCTCAAAAGCACCTTTAAGATCTTCAGCTGTTACTTCGTATGATAAACTACCAACGTATATATTCACTATTGTTACCTCTATTCATTATTAAAAATAATTGAAGTGTGCATGCGTATGACAAATAACGAAGAAGCCAGGCAACGAGCCAAAACTTCTTACAAAATGAAATCCAATACCATTAGCCCAGATGTCATCGCTCAAATTAACAAAGAACAGAGGTCAACGAACGGGAACTAGTATGCACTCCTGCAATTGCTGTGCAGTCTATCACAGCTAGCAAAGAAAAAGCAAATAATTTACGAATAAAAATCTAATCATTACAAATAGTTACAGATTTCTGCGCGAGCTTTTCAAGCTTTTCTGCGTGTTTATCAACAATAATACAGACCTATCAACGCTTTTCAATCCGCGAAACCAAGGAAAATTCTGCCTCAAGGCCTTGCATATTTATGCGCATAAATATAAAATTATGCATTGGCCACTGGCCAGTATTACTTGTTCTTTAAATTTTTTTATTTGGCAGAAATTTCCTGACTGTCTCAAATAGAAATTGATCTAGTTGAGTCAGCAGCAGTTTTTAGGTTTTAGTCGCAAACAAACTTGCGCTTCTTATTTTTGCATCCGCTGAAAGAAGAAGCGCAAGAGGGCGCGAAAATTATGGGAATATCGGTAACAGAAACAAAGGACGCTAATGGCACACCTACCATTAAGCTAAAAACATCACTCATTGACCCGCAAGTCCAGCATGCAAAATCAGAAATGACTCTTTTTGAACTTTTTGAAATCTTGCACAAGGAAATGCTTGACTTTAAGGAAAGAAGCAAGGGGAGTAATGGATGCTCTTCTAGAATTCCGATTCGCCTTGGTCTCTATGACAGCATGAGCGCCGCCTTCCCCGGTGCGCTCGAAAAACAGGGTAGGCGTTACCACCTCTGTCTAACATCTACTACGACAAGCCGTGGCGAAGTGTTTGGAGCATTTGCAGCTCGAGGAAAAGTCGGACGCCAAGAGGTCAACAGTAGTGGTGACACGCTTTCGGTGGAATTTACAATCCACCCGAGAACAAAAGTCCCCATCCTTAAGGCGTGGTCTGTCGGTGGGATGGTCCAAACGCCATCAACCGAATTCAAACACTCTCATCCATATCGGGCGTACTGAACGTGGTTCAGCTGGTGCTTAGAATGTTCATCGTCTACTAAGCACTATGCTTGCTTTCTGTGCATCCAGAGCGCAGTTTTTGGTTTTCCTTGAAAAGGTTATAGCCACTGCTGCGCTCAATATTTTTTACTTGATTAATTAATTTTCAACTAACGTCGGGAGTGAAGAAAATGGGAAACATATTAATGAACTTACCCAAGGGTCAGAAAGTCGGACTTGCTTTTTCAGGCGGTCTCGATACTAGCGCTGCAATTTACTGGATGAAAAAAAATGGCGCGCGCCCATTTGCTTACACCGCAAACTTAGCTCAGCCCGATGAAACAAATTACGAGGACATTCCCAATAAAGCTCTCGAATACGGCGCTGAACAAGCAAGACTAATCGATTGTCGCGAACAACTCGTTCAAGAAGGACTTGCCGCATTAATGTGCGGGGCCTTTCACATCCAAAGCGCAGGCCTTACATACTTCAACACAACTCCACTTGGTCGCGCTGTCACCGGTACAATGCTTGTCACCGCGATGAAGGAAGATGGAGTTGATGTCTGGGGCGATGGCAGCACTTATAAAGGTAACGATATTGAGCGTTTTTACCGCTACGGGCTTTTAGTCAATCCAAATCTAAAAATTTATAAACCTTGGCTCGATGAAAAATTCATCAGCGAATTAGGTGGACGTAAAGAAATGTCTGAACTGCTTGAACAGGCAGGCTTTGCCTATAAAATGAGCAAAGAAAAAGCTTACTCTACTGACTCCAATATTTGGGGCGCAACGCATGAAGCCAAAGATTTAGAATTCCTGGATAAAGGCATAAAGATTGTTGACCCCATCATGGGTGTTTCGTCTTGGAAATCTTCAACTACTGTTGAGCCAGAAGTTGTGAAAATTGAATTCGAGGAAGGTTTACCAGTTGCCCTCAACGGCAAACGCTTTTCCAGTAAAGTCGCGCTCGTTCTTGAAGCCAATAAAATTGGCGGCCGTCATGGACTGGGAGTCTGCGATCAAATCGAAAACCGCATCATTGAAGCTAAGAGCCGCGGTATTTATGAAGCCCCGGGAATGGCGCTTTTATATATCGCCTATGAGCGCTTAGTGAATGGCATTCATAACGAAGATACACTTGATAATTACCGCACTAGTGGGAGGCGCCTGGGTAAACTACTTTATCACGGACGTTGGTTTGACCCGCAAGCGCTGATGATCCGTGAAAGTTTGCAGCGTTGGGTTGGTAAGGCCATCACTGGTGAAGTTACTGTCGAACTCAGAAGAGGTAATGACTATTCAATCCTTAATACTGTCAGCCCACACCTGACTTATCACCCCGAGCGCTTAACTATGGAAAAAAATCAAGGCGCCTTTGGTCCAGTTGATCGTATCGGCCAACTCACAATGAGAAATCTTGATATTGCCGACACGCGTGACAAGCTGCAGCTCTACTCCAAGGCAGGATTATTGCCCGCAGGTGGAATTGATGATTTGAAATTGATTGATGAATCGTAACTGATGAATAGTAACCGCTGAAGAGAGGATAAATCAGCCTCTATTGAGCTGAAATGATTGATCTTTTCCTGGACATTCTCGTCGGGTTCTAAGCCTCAAGCATTAATTGATTTAGGCCGATCTTCACTTGTATGCAAGATCGGCCTAAAAAGTTTCTCCCCAACCAAGTGCTTTGTGAGCGCTTTCATATCGAGTCCTTTATCGGGGAAGGAGCTTCTGCAGCGGTTTATAAAGTCTGGGATGAAGTTAATCCAGAAAGAGCTTCAGCGCTAAAAATTTATCCAGCAACGATTGCCGCAGATAAAAAGGCGGCCCACCGGCTACATTGGGAAGTGCGCGGGGCAAATCGCATCCAACATCCAAACGTCGTGCGTTTCTATGAATTCGTCTCAAGTGACGAGTTGATTGCAATTTTGATGGAATACGTCAATGGGCAATCACTGCGATCTTACTTAAGAAAATCTCCTCAACTATCTTTCTCGCAAATTCACTATCTACTGGTTCAAATTGCAGCAGGTCTCGAAGCGATTCACTCAGCAGGATTAGTTCACCGTGATTTAAAGCCCGCCAATATTTTACTGAGTGAAAATCAAACTGTTAAATTGACAGATCTCGGCGTAGTGCTCGCGACAAAAAAAGATTCGCAAAAAAGAGATCTGGAGCACAAACTCTCAGGCACTGCTGAAGAAACAGCGCTCGATGAGCTCGTCGGTACGCCTTATTATATGAGCCCTGAATACGTGCAACATGGCACCGTTGATAGTCGCAGCGACATATACGCTTTCGGGGTGATTGCCTATGAGTTGATTGCTGGAGTGCGGCCTTTTGAAGGTGTAGAAGTTGACGAAATCGTGCGCAGAAAAATTAAACAGGACGTGCAGCCGCTCAGTGAGCTCAAAGCAGAATGCCCAAAGGAATTGGCAAACTTGGTGATGCAGTGTCTAGAGCGCGACCCGAGCAAACGGCCACAGCTGACAAGTCAGGTGATTCACAAGTTACGCATTATTGCCGCCGAAAATAATAAAATTAATCCAGAATATAAAATTTCTAAATCCCCAAGTCAGCGACCAACGAATTCAAGTAGTGAATCTTATATGTATTCTCTTGGTCTTGTCGGGGGAGTATTGCTACTAGTAATTATTGTCCTAGCTAGCTTATTACCAAGCTCAGAAAAAATTCGTTCTTTTTTCTTCAAGCCAGTCCCAGTTGAAAATGCTAGGCCAGTCGAAATTCTGATTCGACCTAAAGCAGATCTGCAAGAAGAGACTGTACTTAAGCCATATAAGTTTACTCGTGGAGGCTATGTTAAAGTTCCTGCAGAAGAAAATAAAGACGACAGCAGTCTAGCTCCTAAAGAGCGAGCGAATTAATATTGGCAGGCTGGTGAAATTAATTTCTAGACCATCGATTTCTTTTGTTAGCTGGCGCTCGACTTGCGGGCTCACCACCCAATTTGTCCCAGTTGGATATAGTTTGCGAAATGCTTTCATTGCTTTTGATGAAAAATGCTTAATCCCCCATTTGCATTCAATAATGTCAGTGTTACTACGTGAGCTTTTAACTACAAAAGCAATTTCGTGGTCAGCCTTATCTTTCCAGTAAAATATCTTTGCTATCGAAAAGTTGGTTTTCAGTTCGTCCAAAACTAAATTCTTCCACAACAATCCACAGTCATCTAGTCGAAGTTCAGTCCAACCGCGCAAGTGGCAGATAAATCCTGTATCGGAACCATAGATCTGCGGTTGTTTGATAATTTCTTTTGCTCCGCCCTTGGAGTAGAGGTGTAAAACGTCAATCACATGGGTGATTTCTAGTGCTGAGAGATAATTCATGACTGCTGGGCGACTGAGGTTACTTTGTCCAGAAAGCTCGGTGATATCTAACTGTCCGCCACTTTTGCGTAGAACAATTTGTAGTAATTATAGAAACTGCGAGCGTTTGCGAATTTGGAAGAGCTCTTGAATGTCTCGCGCGTAAAAAGACTCCAGCCATTCGCTGTAAAAACTGGGGTCAGGAACTTCTGACAGTAGAATTTGTGGAAGCCCTCCTTTAAGTAACCTAGCCTTTAAATCACTGATGCCAAATGAACTAAGCTCTGAGTAGAGCACAGGACGCAAATGCACAATCCGTTTTCTTCCAGTTAAACTATCGCTGAATTTACGCGTCACGTTCAGCGGCGTTCTTGGAATTAGAGTTAAAATATAGCGTTAAAAATCAGTAAAAGTAGGGAATAAGCCTCGGGTTATATTAGTATCACATGGCTAGTCCTGTGAGTGCTTGACATGCCAAGTAAAAATGTGAGATACGGTGCGCCATATTGGTATTTATTAATCACTAGAGGGAGAGTTTATGACTAGAAAGTTAGTAGTGGCTTGGGCTTTTGCAGCTACATTTTTTACAAGTTTACTTATTCAAAATGCTACTGCTGATGAAAGGCGCTTCACGTATGTGTATGAGTCGTCAATCCTGCCAGTTGGCGTATGGGAGTTGGAGCAGTGGGTTACTAATCAAAATGGCAGAGAGCAAGGGGATTATTCGCGTTGGGACTTGCGCACTGAATTTGAATACGGCTTGACGGAACGATTACAAACAGCGCTCTATTTTAATTGGCAAAGTGTCCGCGCAGATGGAGTTCCAGGTGGTGAAAGTGATACAAAGTTCAAGGGAATATCATCTGAATGGGTTTATCAAATTACAAATCCAGAGTTAGATCCGCTTGGCTCAGCTTTGTACGCTGAAATCAGTACTGATGGCTTGGATTTTGAGTTAGAAGGGAAAATCTTACTCAGCAAAAAGATCGATGAAAATTTAGTCGCAGGCATTAATGCTATTTATGAGGCAGAATGGGAACGTGAAGACAACACTACTGAAAAAGAGGCTAAATTAGAATTCACCGCAGGAGTTTCTTATAAATTAACTGCTGCTTGGGCCGTCGGCCTAGAGTCTCGTTATACATCTGCGTACCCTGACGGAGTTGATCTCTCGGGCCAAGAATATCAAGCTGTATCTGTAGGACCAAACATTCACTATGGCACATCAAAATGGTGGGCTACTTTAACCGTTTTGCCACAGATCTGGGGTGATGGAGATGGCGCTGATGGTGGTCGTCAACTAGCTCACGAAGAAGAACTCGAAGTACGTCTACTTTTTGGAGTCTTTATCTAGCCCAGAATCCAGCAGTTATTTTTAGCAAGTTTATCGGAGAAACAATTGTGAATACTAAGGCAATGAAGTCACAGGTTATTATTTGGGGTCTAATTATTACAAGTATTGGTTGCTCAGGGAGTGACCCGACAGAGTTTAAAAATACAAATGACCCGAATGGTTATTCAGTTAAAGTATTAACTGCTAATTCTGAAGACTATGAGCCTGAGTTTGTTGATTCAACCTTAGGTAACTCTTGGGGCATAGCAATACGCCCTGCCGGTTTTGGTGGTCACTTCTGGGTCACAAACGCAAACACCGGAATTTCCACTGAGTACGTTGGCGATGTGAGCGGGAAGCGATTATATCAAGATGAACTTGCTACTGTAACTATACCGCCACCTCCAGGTTCGCCTGGAAGTGCGGTTGGGCAACCTACAGGAGTTGTGTTTAACCAATCACAAGAGTTTGTGATTACGCAACAAACTCCGAGTGGTCCAATCAGCGGTCCAGCTAAGTTCATCTTTGCTACTAACGATGGAACCCTTGCCGCCTGGACCGAAAAGAAAAATTCTGATGGTTCATTCAATCGCCCTGCTGATTCAATTCTTGCAGTAGATAATTCAGGTCGTGGTGATGACTACTTTGGTATAGCGATCACAAATAAATCTAGCGGTAATTTATTATACGTTGCTGATTTCGGTGCAGACTCAAAGATCAGAGTATTTAATTCCAATTTCCAAGAAGTTACCGACAGCTTCAAATTCGAAAATCCTTTCGAGAACCGCCTCTACGTGCCCTTCAACATTCAGGCGATTGGGTCAAGTCTTTTTATTGTTTATGCAAAATCTTCAGGTGAAGCAGGTGAAGAAACTCAGCGTGGAGGACTTGGCCGACTGGTGGAATATGACTTTAACGGTAATTTAAAGGCGATTTGGGATGACGGTGGACTGCTCAATGCACCGTGGGGTATAGCGTTGGCGCCGAGCACTGGATTTGGTAAATTCTCAGGACACTTGTTAATTACTAATTTTGGAGATGAAGCTTCAAGACTAGGAAGTATCGTGGCATTCAATGTGGAAACAAAGCAAGCCGTCGATTACTTGAGAGATGGAGCAAGTAATCCAGTTTATGTGCCGGGGATATGGGGAATAATTTTTGGCAATGGAGCCAGTTTAGGGGAGGCAAATCATTTATACTTTGCAGCTGGTCCTAAAGGCGAAGAAGATGGGGTTTTTGGCAAAATCATTCCCCCTGCAACTTAAGGGGCGTAGTAGATTTATTCGAAATTTAAATGCCTTTTCTGCTCATAAAATTTTTCCAAGGCTTGTTCTTAGATCACTCCTTCTGATTGTTATCTGCAAAACTTCTAGCGCTGAAGTTTATTTAACAAAAGATCAAGCCTTGGATCTTTTGTTCGGCCGTAACTGCACAGTCGAATATGATCCGAAATCAATTCCTGATGAGCTTAAGCGTCGACTAGAAGAATTAAATTTAAATGCCGAACATCTTCCGGATGATTTTGCAAATCAACCAGCGCATTTTTTTACCTGCACTAAGAACCAGCAAATTATTGGCGCTGCGCTAATCGATTCTGAAATTGGCAAGCATCTACCAATTACTTATATCGTCGGCTTTGATAAACATGGCACAGTGACAAAGGTTGAAATCATGGTTTTTCGTGAAGAAATCGGCAGTGAAGTATCCGCACGCGACTGGGAAGCGCAGTTTGAAGGCAAGGACAAGTATGCAGAGATTAAGCACCCTCAGACAATTCGTAATATCACTGGCGCAACATACTCTTCACGTGCAATTACAAAAGGTGTAAATCGTGCTAGGTTTTTGTGGCAACACTTTTATGGGCCAAAGTAATGCGTTAAGATCGTAAATTTAGTTATGCAAACCGCTGCAATCCCAGGATATAGATTAGCTAAAGCAAAACAGAGCACCCGCATTCTGACTACATTAGGCCTACTCGCGCTCACTCTCGGTATTTTGAGCGCCTTGGCTCTGACACTAACTCGCACGGGTGTGATGCCGACTGACGTCGGAACGTACTATTTGGGGAAAAGTTACCTGGAACCGAGCAACCAAGGCGGATTGGATTCAATGCTTGAAGCTGGCAGTAGGAAATCACTACAGCACTTAGCAGAAGTCACTCATTTGCATCTTGTCGGCGGATCGATCTTACTATTTATGTTATGCCACTTGCTATCGGTTTGCGATCTGTCTGAGCAAACTCGTATTTTTTGGTATGTCATTTCCTTTCTTAGTTATCTGCTAACTTTCATTGCACCTTGGTTGATTGTCTATGCGTCGTCCAAATTTGCTTATTTGTTTGGACCTGCCGTATTGCTTTTTATTTTAAGTCTATTGGTATTAATTTATCTGCCACTTCGGGAAATGTGGGGTCGTGCTAAGTCGTAGAAATTTTATTCAACTAGCTGCCGCATGTGGACTAACTGCCACTCTTTTTCCGCGGCAACTTTTTGCATCTGAAATGATTTGGGTTGAACGCGCTCGGCCTTTGATGGGCACAATTGTTGCAGTTGCAATTAAAGTGCCCAGTGATTTTGATGCGCAGAGCTTAATTAACCAGGCTTTCGATTATGCACAGTCGGCAATTAAATTGTTCTCTGATTGGGAGGTATCGAGTTTAGCCAATCAGCTACGAACCGAGAAAGATCTACCAATTGGTAACGATCGAGGGCGATTTTTCCAAACACTTGTCGGGCAAGCACTTGCAGTCGGTAAACTCAGCCAGGGGTTTTATCAACCGCTTAGTATCGAACTTACAGAGCTTTGGCGCCAGGCGCGTAACGATTCAAGTATTCCAACTAAGCTCGATCTGAAGTTTGCTTTAAAGGCGGTACAAGATTCTAAAGTTCAGCTCAATCCGGGCAAGCTTGTGCTGCAAGGCTCCTCGGGGTTTGATTTTAACGGAATCGGTAAAGGCTTTGTTGCTGATTTGCTTGAAGAGTTTTTCCGATCACGTGGGATTAATACCGGAAGAATCGCTTGTAGCGGTGACCTGAAATGCTTTGGCACAGAAAACTTTTTAATTGAAATCGAAGATCCACGCCCGCAACATTCAGCAAGTGAAATTCTTGGAAGTTTCCAAGTCAATCAGCCGATGGGGATTGCCACTTCGGGCGATTATCGGAATTGCTGGAAAGTAAACCAAAGATCATATCATCATTTGATTAATCCACTGACAGGTCTGCCTGGGCGTGAGTGCATGCAGGCAACGGTCTTACACCCCAGTGCGACGCTGGCCGATGCCTTATCAACTGCGGTATTTTTCATGAGTCCGAATGCTGGAGTGCGTTTGATTGAGTCAATTCCTCAGGCTGCTGCGGTGATTGTTGATCGCTCACACAAGGTGCATGCCACTAAGGGCATATCTAAGTTAAACGGTACGAGACTGTTACACGGGAACTCGATTTGACTGTTTTAGCGCCTGCTCGAGCGGGGGCAAAGGCCCATTTTTCTTTGATTGTTTGTAGCGCTGCAGAGTCACAATCAATGCGTCCGGAAGATTTTACAAGGTTGGCTTCAAGGATCTCTCCACGTTCGCTGATTGTCACTTCAACGACAAGGCTGCCTTCAAACTTTGCAAGTCGCGCGCTGCGAGGATAGGCTGGCTTTGGTGCGTTGACTAAAACAGGTCCTAAGGAATTACCAGACGAACTTCCGCCGATTGAATCTCCGATTACACTACCTGAGTTGGCAGCTTGGGAAGTAAATTCATGAGTTTGCGAGAGGCTTGAAGGATTATTCTGCGGGCTAGGAATTTTTTGATTTTGGGACTTCAATTTCGCATTTTGGGGAGTAACGCCTGGGGTTAGATTTAAACTCGCTCGAGCTTGAGTCTTTAAGGCAATTTCATCGGCAAATACTTTGGTGATTTCTGGAGTAGATTCAGCTTGAGGTAGGGAACTAATCGCTAATCGCGCAGGAGTTGAATTATTTTCTGCAGGACTAAGACTATTAATTAGGCTCACTACGATCATCTCGTTGCCGGGTGAAACGACAGAGACAACACCCTTACACCACATACAACCAGCAAGCGCGCCGAGATGTAGCAGCAACGAAACTAGAACAGAAAAACACAAGCTTGGTGAATTCATCACTAGGCTATCATCTTAAAATCGTATTTTCGAATCAAGATCTAATGAAAAGTTTATTGTCATTGTTTTGTCACCAGGGCTGAAAAAAATACTTCTCAGTGTTGACCTGGCCGATTTTTTCCGTAAAAAAGTCTTCAGCATTTTCACTTTAAAGGATCTCGAGCATAATGAAAAAACTAATTCTCTCTGGACTAATAATTAGTATCACAAATCCCTCAGTCACTTTTGCCGATGAGCAAAAGCAAAATGATCAAAATATTGAGATTGTCGTAACCGCAAGTCGTGGCGCTGAGGAGGATAAACTTAGCGTGCCTCAAACAATCGAATCAGTTTCGCGCGATAGCTTAGACATTAACGAATACTCTGACATAGATGACAGTGTGCGCAGGTTGCCGAACGTCGCGCTTGCACCAGCAGAAGGTAATCCTAATTTTTGGCAGGAAGGTTTCACCATCCGCGGTCTTGGCGCGCAGCGTGTCTTGACCCTCTCTGATGGAGTGCGTCAAGCTGGGCAAGGCATTGGCTACGGTGGAGGAAATCTAAGTCTCTACGATCCATTTCAAATTGAGCGTATTGAAGTTTTGCGTGGACCAAGTTCTGTGATGTATGGGACAGATGCTTTTGGTGGTGTCGTTAATATCATCAACCGCAAACCAACTGAGCGGACGGATGCTGGGGCAAATGCTGCGGTGCGGTACACCTATGATGGATCATACAACCGCAATCGTGCCGGCGCATACCTTGACTTTGGGAATGACAAAATCCAGACAATTCTTGGCGGAGGCTTTACTGATTCGGGAGAACCAAACCTTCCCGATGACGAAGATCCAAGAAGTGGCTCTTATGAAAGCACTAACTTCTGGGGCACAACGAATGTTAAACTCTCCGAGAAAGCAACTTTGAGTTTTACAGGCTCAGCCAATCTAAACGATGATATCTTGGTGCTTGATTCTGTAATCGTGCTCCCGATTGCGAAATTTGGCCCTCCAGGTTCAGCAGAAAATATTTTCTCTCCAATGTATTTTAATATTGAAGAGTACAATCGCACTTTAGCTGGAGTGAAACTTTCGGTAGAAGACTTGACTGATACTCTAAAGACTTTTGAATCAGGCTTTCATTGGCAGGGCTTAACTCGTAAGTTCCACCGTGAAACAGCTTTTTATCCTAACTTTGGACCTGGGTTTTCTGGTCCTCCACTCTTTGTTGATCCAACTGCAACAGTTGCAACCTCAGTTGTTGATACGGATGACGAAGCAAATACATACGAATGGCAAAATCAGGCTGAATTTGCATTGGGAAGCCATACCCTACGTGCTGGGCTAGACGTTGGTTTCGATACATCGGAACTTCCTGAAACAGAGTCCCAGCAAGTTGTCGCTCGTGCTGGGATTGGGCACAGTCGAGAACATCTAACTACTACCGAGCGAGTTCGTGCTGATGCCGAACAGGTTCGAATTGGCTTATTTGCCCAAGATACTTTTTCACTAGAAAATCTAGCCGCACTTCAGCTCCAGCCAGGAGTTCGTGTCGATAGCATTTCGGTTGACGACACAATTTCTGACTATAGTGAAGATGAAATTGGTGTGAGTGGTTCACTTGGGGCCCTCTATAAATTAAATTCTGAGCATAGCTTGTATAGCACTTTAGCTACTGGTTACCGTGTGCCTGATCTTGGCGAGCGCTTCCAGGATGCGATTGTCAATTTAGGAGTTCCAACGCGAGTAATCGGCAAGGAAGATCTCGATCCAGAGCGTTCATACTCGTTAGAGCTTGGCGGTAAAGGACGTAGTGAAAACACCGAGTATGGAATTGCTGGCTTTTATAACTATGTTAACGACTTCATTGGTCGTAAGCCAATTGGTCTTGTGCAGGGATATGTCACCGAGCAATACGACAATGAAGGCCTTGTTCGACTATACGGAGTAGAAGGTTCTGTCGATCATAAACTAAATGATTATTTCAAGTTCTATGCGGCGGCCGGACGCACTTGGACTTCTGAGGAAGAAATTGTGAATGTTCCTGATTGGACATTTAACTATGGGCCAGAAGTTAATTTGCCTGTGAATCGACTGGGACTAGAGGCAATGCGCGTAGCATTAAATCTTCGCACCGTGCTTGAATCCGAGGACAACATTCCAAATCCTGGCCGTGATAAATTCGACGCCGACGGATTTACTGTTGCAGATTTGATGTTTAATTTTGACTTAGCTGAAATGCATCAGGTCAAAGGTTCGATTCTAGCAGGGGTGAAGAATCTCTTTGATGAAACATATCAAGAGCCGTTTTTCCCACAGAATCAGCCAGGGCGGGCGTTTTACGTAGGAACGCAGTTTAACTTTTAGAAAGAAGACGTAAGGGCACTTGTTATTGCTTGTCATCTTGAGCGAAATCATGAACGAATGTAAATGAGTTCATGATCAGTCATGAATGACATGACCTATGGACGACAAGGTGCAGTTACAACAAAGCAAATCAATCGCAATTATCGGGGGCGGGGCCGCGGGGTTTTTCGCGGCAATCACCGCGGCTGAGAGAAACCCTACCTGTAAAGTTACGATCTTTGAAGCCAGTAAAACCACTCTCGGTAAGGTGCGTATCTCCGGTGGCGGGCGTTGTAACGTCACGCATAGTTGTTTTGATCCAGGAAAATTAGTTGAGAATTATCCTCGCGGCAGTCGAGAACTCATCAGTGTGTTTAACCGCTTTCAGCCGCAGGATACCTGTCACTGGTTTGAAACACGGGGCGTGAAGCTTAAGACTGAAACCGATCGCAGAATTTTTCCTGTCAGTGACGATTCGCAAACAATAGTTGATTGTCTGGAAACGGCAGCGAGGCAGGCGGGTGTAAGGTTATTAACTGGAGTTAGAGTTGAAAGCCTCACGAAATCAGCTTCGCAATTTGAAATTCTCGATACTAAGAAGCAAGCATTCAATTTTGATGCGGTAGTGATTGCTACGGGTAGTGCAAATGCTGGATACGAATTTGCCAGGAAGTTTGGGCATACGATTATTAAGCCTGTGCCTTCGATTTTTACTTTTACGATTAATGATCGGCTGATTGAGAATCTAGCTGGTATTTCTGTGCCTAAGGCCGAACTCGAATTAATAGTTGATAATCTTGACAAGCCAGCCAAGCCGCATCGATTTGCAGCAACTGGCCCGACCCTCATTACGCATTGGGGATTAAGTGGCCCTGCAGTCTTAAGGCTTTCAGCATGGGCGGCGCGGGAGCTTGCCGAGGCAAATTACCAAGCGCGTTTGGGTATTAACTTCTTACCGAGTGAGAGTGTGGAGCAGGCCAAGGTTAAGTTGCAGCAACTACGCAAGACTAACCCGAAGTTACAGGTTTCGCATGTGCGGATTTTCCCGTTTCCAGCGCGCCTTTGGGAAAGCATGTTGCATGTAGCGCGGGTTGATTCTCGCACGGAGTGTTTTTCCTTATCGAATACTGAGATCAATAATCTTGTGCAGGTGATTTTTGCTACCAATCTTTGCATTGGTGGTAAGGGGGTGTTTAAGGAGGAGTTTGTGACGGCGGGTGGGGTTAAGCTTAGTGAAGTTAAGATGCAGACGATGGAGAGTAAGATTTGTTCGGGCTTATATTTTGTAGGCGAGGTTTTGGACATTGATGGGATTACAGGGGGCTTTAATTTTCAGAACGCCTGGAGCACTGGTTATCTGGCGGGTATGGCGCTGGGCTGATGGTAGTTTTGAATCTTTAATATTTCACGTCTGATGTCGGGTCACTGGTGTTCTGCCAAAAAGTAACCCCGTACCCACGGCCAAGGCATGTCGGGGCAGGGGCAAGTTACTGGTATCACTTTGGTCCTCAAGGTGAGACGCGGCATTTAACGAATGTTGGTGGAAATGTGGTAGGTACGTATACTTATGACGCCTATGGGCGTTTAGTTGGTAGTACGGGAGGGATTAATAATAATTTCAGGTAT
>JAEUWB010000048.1 GCA_016786595.1 bacterium
AATTCTTTTCAAGTAAAAAATTACTCGCATTGACAGGATAACTGCGTAAGTCAAAAGCATTTTTGCTCAAGATCAAAAGCCGCTCACTAATGCAAATCAGAAATATTGCAATAATCAAAAGCTTAGTTGGAAAATAACGCAAATACTTAACGCAATTCTCCTCAAGTAAGCTAAACGCCTGATTCAATTTGCCCGTACTACGCTGGCGCTGTTCTTTCCAACAATCTGCTAGCAAAGCAACTGTTGCGATTAACGCATAGGGCATAAATTTCGTAATCGATAACCCGAGCAAGATAAAAAATAACGTGCAAAGTAAACGCCCGGGCTGCATGGCGACACGCTGCTTATCTTGCAAAATCAGAACTTGCATGAAAACGATTAATAAAATTAGCGCCGCGACAGAATACTTCATGATATTGGCAGGCTTAAACTCATTAATCTCATTGTAGATAAAGGGATGATTTGTTTTATGCGCTAAAACCGACCACTCCGCGCCAAAATATGGAGTTAAAAAAGTTCCAAACAAGGCACAAGCTAGCGGCACAATTAATCCTCGTGAGCGGATTGAGCTTTTTAATTGGGCCAGGTCGAGCGCATCTAGTCGCCAACTCCAGAGTAACAACGCAATCACCCCAAAAACAGCAGTTAAATGTGTATTTGACCAGAGCGAAAAAATTCCCGTGATCAAGAGTAGCTCAAGATAGTTATAATTATTTCTCTTGCAATGCAGTCGATCGGCCAGATAGATTACTGTTGCAAAAAGAACATAGGTTAATGTCTGAGGCCGAAGCGCAAAATGGTCAGTACAACCAGCAACAACAAAGAGTGTTAAAAAAGCAGCAAAAAAAGAGCTCCCTGCGAGGCGGAATAATAACGACCCCACTGCACAGGTAAAGAGAATACTCAGAGAAATTAATAAGCAAATTAAAAAATCTCGGCCAAGATGGTCATGGACCCAGGCGTAGACAATTTCATTACTCCAAGAGTAAGCGCGCCAGAGCTTACCTGCACCCGTAATATTCCATTGATCGCTTGTCGGAATAGACCCCTGGGCAAGAATCCAGCGACCTGAGACTATGTGCCACCACAGGTCGCCATCCGAAATGGGCTGCACAACGTAAAGACTTAAAGCACCGATAAAACCCAATAAAACAGTTAAATCGAGCAGCTTAGAGGTAGTATTTCCCTTAATTTCTTCGGACATTCAACGCTCTAGTCAAAATAAGCTAATAATATCAATATCTTAGCAAGCTTAATCTTTCCCCACGATGTTTTACTTAATGGCACACTTTTCATTATGCGGCCATAACAGATTATAGAAACTAAGAAACATTTGCCTTTGGGCAATGTGGATTTTTGGAAGGAGGCGTGAATGGCACGCTTCGTAGTCACCGTAGGAGGTAATTATGGTTAGTATAAAAAGACTGAGCGACAAGTATCGAACCCTGTGTGGTCGTACTTATGCTCATTTTAGTGTTCACGCTGAAAAGTATTCAGCAGTTTTATTGTTTGTATTTGGTATCGCTCTTTTAGCTCACGGCTTAGCTGCTGAGTCTATCGCGCAGCAAAATCTAGGTGCGCCTGGAGTAAGAAACGAAGATAACCGCCTTTACGAAGTCGGCGATCGTCTATTCTTCTTGCTTGAAGGTAACCTTGGCGCGTTGATTATGATCACAGCAGGTTTAGGTGCGATCGTAAGTGCCGCTTTAGGTGCTTATCGCGCAGCCCTTGGACTTTTAGTAGTTGCAGTTGGAGCATTCATCCTACGTTCACTCGTTCGTATGTTCTTCAACTTCGAAGTCGGCGACGACCCAACTCAATAAGAAGTTTGAAATACAAACCAAAAAAGGGAGCCCTGTGCTCCCTTTTTTATTGCTAAAAACCCGCCCAAATTGCGAAAACTGGCTTATCCTCGATAGCTCAAGTTAAACTCCGACTTAAACATTTTGAGGGCAATCTATGTATACAATAATTGTCGGACTTAATGTCGTAAACGAAGAAGAATATAAATTGTATCGTGAGGGCATGACTCCCATGGTACATGCAGTCAACGGATACTTTCGCTACGATTTTAAAATTCTGGAAACACTAAAAACTGAAGCCACGCACCCGATTAACCGTCTCTTTTTACTTTCCTTTCCGAGTAAAACTGTTTCAGAACAGTTCTTTGCTGATCCAAAATATCTCGAAGTACGCCGTGCCCACTTTGATAAAGCCGTAAAAGGTCGTACGCAATTAGCTCAAATTGGCGAATAAGCTACTGGGAAAGCTCTCCAAGAGACTGTAGCACTGCTGCTATTTCTTGTTCAGTATCCCCGACACTAGCATCAAAGCTTTGGCCAGTAATACGCTGATAGAGATCAAGATAACGCTCCGCAATCTCCACGCGAAAATCATCTGGCAAAATCGGAGGCACCCCTTCACCCATGTAGCCACGAGCAATTAACCAACGCCGTAAAAACTCTTTATCGAGCATCTCCGGGTCTTCACCCGCGGCAAAACGATCGGCATAAGAGTCAGCAATCCAGTAACGACTTGAATCTGGAGTATGGATTTCATCCGCCAGATAAACCTCAACCGCGCCGCCTGGTTTACGTAAAATCCCAAACTCATACTTAGTATCAACCAAAATTAAACCGCGTTCCTGGGAAAGTTTCTGACCAATTGCAAAAACCTTAAGAGCTTTTTCGCAGATTTCACCCCAAATAGCGCTTGTCGTAATCCCACGCTTCACGATTTCGTTACTAGCAATCGGCAAATCATGTTTGCCTACAGCTTCTTTGGTCGAAGGCGTTAAAATTGGTTGTGCAAATGCCTGGTGCTTTTTCATCCCCCGTGGCAATTCAATTCCAGACACGGCACGCCCTGCCTCATAATCTCGCCACGCACTGCCCGTTAAATAGGCCCGCACCACGACTTCAATCGGAACAATCTCTAATTCATGGCCAATAAATACATTAGGGTGTGGAGTGCTGAGCACATGATTCGGCACGATATGCCGAGTTTGGTCAAACCAATATTTAGCGATTCCCGATAATACTGCACCCTTAAATGGGATTGATGATAAAACCACGTCAAATGCACTTAAGCGGTCGGTCGCAATCAAAATACGCTCCTTGCGTCCCTGCGCAGTCACCCGCGTGTAGCAATCTCTAACCTTACCCCGATACTTTACACCGAGCCACGGAAGATCAATTTCTTTTAAGGTATAATTGAGCTGTTTTATTATATCTGGTCGTGAAATCATAATTATCAAACGCTTTTATGCTCTAGCTGGTAATTTCTAATTAGCAATTGTCATTCCTACACGAAAAATGGACTGCTGTGAAATATTATCGGTTAAGGTGTGCACTTGAGGGGCAAGCAAAAGCACAACCGTAGAACCCAGATTAAAACTAGCGATTTCTTGGCCTTTTTCTACCTTAGCTCCCGCATTAACAAAAAGTTCAATTGAACCAACATTTAGTGCGCCGACTATCACGAGCACTACTTGTCCGGCATTAAAACTAAGCACTACGCGCTTATTTCTCACAAAGAGATCTGCCACCGCATTAAGCGAAAGTTGATTAACTGGGAAAAGCTTGCCCGGCAGCGCGACAACACTTGTCACACTGCCTGACAACGGCGCGTGGATGCGGTGATAATCTCCAGGGGCAAGATAGATTGTGGCATATTGTCCGCCTTCTAATTGTTTGGCCAGCGCTTGGTTCTGCAACAGGTCACTTAGTGAATAATTCCAACCCTTAATTTGATGCAAAGATCCCGCCTGGATTTGGCCAAAGGCATTAAGGCAACCATCCACAGGACTGATTAATCCAGGACCAATCGGCCGCACGCCAGGCTTTAAGCGTCGTGCAAAAAACGCTTTAAAAGTCGGATACTCAGTTAAATCTTTCTCTGCTTCAGCGAGTTCTAGCGCATAAAACTTGGCATAAATCGGATATATCAAACTACGCATAAACTTAGGCATTTTAACTGCGGCAATCAATCCAACCAAGTTACTAATCAACTGCTTGGGAATTGTTTCTAATAAAATGCGGACAATGATTTTCATGAAGTTTGCATGTGGCTTAATTTCTTGCGAATGTTATTTACTCGCAGCAGTTGATTGTCAGCGACTCTTAGTCAGCGCTAGCTTAGCTTGGGCAATTGCTGCCTGGCTTTCTTCACTAAGCACTAGGCGGCCACTAATTTCAGCGCGTTTTTCCAATAAGTCACTAAGCGAGTCTGCCCGATTTAAAGTTAGGTTTTCCCAAATTACGGTTTTTAATTCTTGCATCGCCGGCGCACTAAACTCGGCAAGCTTGGCAGCAAAATTAATGACATTTAAATCTAATTCGGGAACGGAACTTGCTAGATTCTGATACAGTCCGTGTGCCAAGCACCACTCGGCACTACGCCAATCGGCGTCAATTGCCAGTGCCGCATAATTTGCGCGACCCACTTTATTCTCTACAACGGGACCAATCACAAAGGGCCCAATTCCGAGAGCAAGTTCGCTCAAGCGCACGCTCGATTCTGTCGTAGCAAAAACATAATCGGCAGCAGCAATTAACCCCACACCGCCGCCAACAGCCTTACCCTGCACACGCGCAATAATTAATTGTGGGGCAGCTTGCATCGCCAGAATCACTTCGGCAAATCCAGAAAAAAACTTCTTCCCAGCAGCGGCAGTTGAAATCGACACTAGTTCATCAAAAGACGCCCCCGCACAAAAGGCGCGATCCCCTGCACTTTGTAAAATAATTACTTTTGTAGCAGGATTCTTAGAAATATCGTGAATTGTTTGCGCTAAGGTCCGTAGCGCCACACTACTCATGCTATTACTGCGTTCCCCTTGGAACGTAATTTGCGCTATCCCTGACTCGAGTTTAGTTTCCACTTTGGCGTTAGTTTGCTGATCCACTGCGGACCTCCCTGATATAGCTCTATCTCGCAAATGAATTAGGATTTATAGTAGCTTGCATAACTTAGCTTACAAATTAGCACGGTTGTAAATTCTGCAAGCTACTATAAGGCCGACCGGAGGGAGGCAAAGCAACAAATAGTGCGCTGCAGATCCTCCGCATTACAAGCTAACTTATGCGGCGCACTATAGCAATCTACGTAGTAGTTCTAAGGACTTACCACCCTCCCGCCGTAAGGACACCGTGAGGACCTTGTCGCGGGGGGGGGATTATAGGTCACGATTTATGAAGAATCTTAACAATACAGCTAAGGTTTACAGTCAAGGTTAGTAAGGGCTCTCTATGCCTAAAACTTGGGTCCCCAAATTACTTTTTTGCGCGATCTTTTTCTGCAATTCAGCTGCAAATGCCGACCAAAGTAAGCGACTCAGTCAAATTGCTTTTGACAGATCTCAACAAACCCATACCGACAACTTCGCAGCACAAAATGCTTTACCAACTGAGAATGGCAATCAAGAAGCTTTGATTGCCGCTGCGCGCGCTTCACTGATTGTAGCAAAATTGGGTGATGATTTAGGATCTCCTAATTATATTACAGCAAATCTTAAAGGACAGAATCACGACACAAATAACCCGACGCAACTTTCTTCCACAAGGAAATGGCGAAGTCAGGGTCCAGACTGCGCTAACCCAAAAGACACTGAAGATCTTTGCAGCAAGGCCCGAGCGCTGGGTGAAATTTTACGACGTTTCTCCGGAAGATTAGATTTTTTAGCATTAATTCCCGCAGAGCCCTGCGCAAATGCGACGGACATGCGTGCGTTAACTGAAATCGAAATTGATAAAAATGCGCCGATTTTAATAGCAGCACTTAATCACGATGGTCAGTGTAGTTACCGCCTGCAGAGCAAGTCGCAAATCAATAAATTACTAAGTTTCAAAGTAGACAGCGTGCAAACAACTTGCCTGCCTGCTTCCTGTTTTCGCTAGATTAAGCGCGGGATAAAACGATAAGGAACTTGTCGTTTATATTCGTGATAATCGGGATCTTGACCTAAGTGCCGCTCTTCTGTCAGTGCGCGCAAATAATAAACAAATGCTGTCACGGTCATGAGCATCAGTGTGCGCTGACCAAAAAAGACCGTTTCCACAACCCACAAGCTTACTTTTGAAATATATGCTGGGTGACGCACATAGCGATAAGGTCCGCGGCTAATAATTCCGCGGTTTGTTAGATTCGAGGAACGTACTCCTAGTGCCACAGACGCCCAAGTATAAATCGCCCAAAGTAGAGTAATTAAAATTGTCGCAAACCAATGCAATGAATTGCCTAAGGGCGGTTCCCAATTATTGGTCAGGGCGATATCGAATGGTTTAAATGAAAAACTGTTGAATGGTGGGTAACATGCAAGGCAAACAAACCAACCAAAAACAGTTGGCTCGACCGATTTGATTTGGTTCTTCAACTGCGGCAGCTCAGTCAAATAACCAAAAGTGAAAATCGCAACATCTACATAAATTAACAAAAATACGAGAAATGAATTAAGTTGATAAAAAGCGCGCACAGCGTTGCCAGTTGTTACGGCAGCAATGAGCTGACCATAATTACCAAGAAAACCTAAAGTATTAGAAATCGTCCAACTGGTCAGTAAGGGCACATAAAAAAGCTTCACGCAAAAAGTCAGTAACGCTAGACGCGTCAGACGGTTCCAGTGATCGCGCGGTTTTCCCGTGACGCGCAGTGGAACAAAAGAAAAACAAAACTTCATTAATTGCCAGTACTTATCCTCGTCAGGAATGGGGCGAATCACATAATAAATCACGAAGAAATTAATGCAGAGCATGTAAATATAAAGTGGGTCAGCAATATACTTGGCGAAATTATCGTAATCCCCACCCTCGAAATAGAACCAACTCGAGAGTGTTTTTAAAACACGGAAAAAATAAGCTCCTACGCTACCGCTGAAAAGATCGGGCCTTAAATTAGCCAGCGCGAAATCAGAAAAAATATAGCCTTGCCTGAAAATTAAGTAGAAAAAGGAAACGCAACAAACAGAAAACGTGTAGCGAATAAAGGCAATCTTAAACTTGGAAAACCCGGTGCTCAGTCCATGACGATAACTGATAAAGCTCAATACTAAACTCACTATAAAAATAGCAAAAATCGCGCTGGCACTAAAAAGCGACCGGTCCTTGACTACCAGGCGTGTCGAAATTTCACCCTCTGCATAAGTAAAGGCATGCTCACCCCCGGGCAAAACGCGTGTCACGTATGCATAAATCGGATATGTTGCCTTAAATTGCTGGTAAACATTATCCAGAGTATAGCGCACACGATCTGCTTTGATTTCTCTTTTCGAAACAACAATCTCGTCAGGAAATACCACTTGAACCGCGGCAAGATCCTGCGTGAAAACATCAAGCGTGCCGCGCTTGGTCAAACGTAGAGGGCTTAGCTTAATCGTGTCGTCTAGCCTACTAGGGATTCCCACGTGGAAACTGCCTAGATTGCTTAAAGACAGGCGTTTACCCTCGTTGAGGTAATAGATCGTGGTGATAATCGGATAACTGCCCGACTGCTCAGGCATGTTAATTTCCTGATTAACTGTTTGCTGTTGACCTGCTGCAAGCTCATCAGCAACTTTGACGGTTAACTCACTAGTTCCTAACTGAATTTTTGCAGTAACCTCACGGGCAAGATCTCGACCGCTGTTTAAGATCCGTAACGTTACAACATTATCCTTCGAGCTAACATTTAGATTAAAGGAAATATCTGCGGCGCATGCCGTTTGTAGACACAAACACATCCAAGCAACAAGCAGATAAAAAATTTTTGTAATTCGAGTCGAGTGCATTAAGATCAATGAGCCTTAAATAAAGTAGCGATCAATGACGAAAAGGCAATCGTCCCCATAATCAGCGCAGCAACAATAATCAGTATTGTAACTGCAAGGTTAAGGTAATCTGCTGTTTCCTTGGCAACATTAGTTTGTAGCGGAGATTTGAAATTTGTTTTCGTAGGAATCTTACCTGAACTTGGAGTCACAGTTGGATGATTGCGTTGAGTCGGCTTGTTATTGTTTACTGACTGCGATCGACTCTCCTCCTGTTCGACTCCCTCGATTTCCAATTTTACAGCAGGAAGCTTGGGCAAAGTTGTTCCGGTTGTTAAAGTTGATGCTGGTTTATAATCCTTAGCTTTTTTTAATTCTTGAAAGATTTCTGCGCAGGATTGATAGCGGTCATCAGGATTAATGCGCAAACATTTAAGGATAATTGACTCCAAAATCATTGGACAATCCGGACGTAATTTTCGTGGCGGATCAAACGTTGCATCAACTTGTTTTTTCATGCTCTGAAACATACTGTCCCCAGGGAAAGGATGTTTCTTGGTCAGAAGCTCATAAGCAATCACACCAATTGCATAAATATCCGAGCGCTTATCAACCTTACCTTCAAGTAAATATTCTGGGCTTAAATAATTAACAGTTCCAACCAAACTACCAGTTTGGGTTTGGCGCTTTTTATTACCGATGATCGAAATCCCGAAGTCCGATATTTTGACATGCCCCTCTTTGGATAAAAGCACGTTCTCAGGTTTCAAGTCACGGTGGATAATTCCGGCTTGATGCAAGGCCTCTGTGCCTTCTGCAATTTCCATCATAATATCGATGGCGTTCTTCACGGGAATGCGGTCGGTTTGACTGAGCAAATAATTCGCTAGGTCTCCGCCCTCAACATACTCCATGGTATAAGCGACAAGGCCGTCCTCGTTGATATAATCATAAGCACGTACAATGTTTTTATGGGAAACGTCGAAAGCCGCCATGACTTCGTTGCGGAAACGCTCGGCAATTGTCAAATCACTGGCAATATCTGGACGTAAGGCTTTGAGAGTAAAAACACGATCATCTAAATCCTTGCGACGACAAAGATAGACTGTTCCCATCGCACCTTCGCCGATGATGTCAACAATCTCATAGCGCTTATTCCCAACTAAAGCACCGGGATTAAGCTTAACAATAAAAGTATTACGCTCGTCTGGCATTTCCGCTTTGATTTACAAAAAAGTCAATAATTTACAGCATCATAGCTAGCATAAACGGATGATACAAGTAGAATCTATTCATGTCGCAAGGCATCAAGGATCTGGATATTACTTGCTTTTCTTGCTGGCCATGCGCCAAAAACAACACCAACGATTACAGAAAGTAGAAACGCCGGAAGATAAATCCAATACGGTGCCTGCATGTTAAAACTTGGATAAAAAATCCGGAACACAAACGCCAAGGAGGAAGCTAAGAGAATTCCGATTAACCCGCTCAAAACCGAAAGCATCACTGCCTCACTGATAAACTGCGACATAATATCTCTTTTACGCGCACCGACTGCACGACGAATCCCGATTTCTTGAGTTCGTTCAGTGACACTGACAAGCATGATATTCATAATTCCAATACCGCCAACAAGCATTGAGATTGCAGCAATGCCGCCCAAAACATAGGAAAGCATGTCCAGTAAGTTATTCATACTGTCCATCATTGTTAATTGAGTAATCACAGTGAAATCTTCCTCGCCGTCACGGCGTTCTTTCAAGATATTAGTAATTTCTTCGACTGCAAGATCAATTGTAACCTTAGCGTTTGCCTTGGCGCGAATGCCAAATAATTTATCTTCATTAAATAAACGTAAAGCCGACTGCGTAGGGATAAAGGCAAATTCATCAATATTCAAACCCAAGGTATCCCCGGCATCAAGGAGTGTTCCAATCACCCGAAACTCGCTGCTATTTAGTTTCACTGACTTGCCTAGCGCTGATTCGCGGCCAAACAATTGCTGATAAAGCTTCGCTCCTAGAACAACTACCCGTCTTCCATAGTCATCTTCTTCACTACTATAGTAACTTCCGCTATCGATTCGAATCTTAATGATCTTCGGGAATTGATCATTTGTGCCTAAGACTTGCGCATTACTGACTGACTCCTGATAGCGAATACTCGCCGTGCCCAGCACAACGCCAGTAACTGCTTCGAGAGTATAAGTTTTCTTTTGTAAAGCTTTAACGTCAGCTAACGTCATTTTTGTCGCGGCCGATCCAATCGGTGGTCCAAAATTGGATTTCTTATCGCTCTTTCCAGGTTGGATTAAAATAATATTTGTGCCCAGGTTTTCAAATTCAGACATGACATAATTTTTTGCGCCCTGTCCCAGCGAAACCAAAGCAACTACAGCAAAAACACCGATTGTCATTCCCAGAATCGTGAGGAATGTTCTGAGCTTGTGATGTCTTAAAGATTCGACCGCTAAACGGATTGATTCACCGATAATCATTTCTTGACCTACCGACTCACAGTCATCAGACCATCAAAGAATGTGATTTGACGCTTGCCATATTGAGCAATCTCAGCATCGTGCGTGACCATCAAAATCGTCATTCCTTCTTGGTTAAGTGTGTTAAATAAAGCTAAAATGCTCCGACCGGTTTTAAAATCCAAATTTCCGGTTGGCTCATCAGCCAGAAGAATTTGTGGATGGTTGACGATCGCACGAGCAATTGCCACACGTTGACGCTGTCCACCCGAAAGCTCGTTAGGCAAATGCTTCATCCGGTCCTGCAAACCGACCTTGAGCAGTGCTTCTTCTGCACGCATTTTTTGATCTTTAATTGAAATTCCGCCGTGATAAACCAAAGGCATCGTGACGTTACGGAGTGCTGAAACCTTAGGGAGTAGAAAAAAACTTTGAAAAATGAAACCCAAAGCTGTATTACGCAGCTGCGCGCGTTCGGGATCGTTTAAGGAAACTGTATTAATCCCGTTAAGAAAATAATCCCCAGTGCTTGCTCTGTCGAGTAACCCGATAATATGCAGCAGTGTTGACTTGCCACTGCCAGAGGCGCCAGTGACACTAATGAAATCACCTGAGTTGACCGTCAAGTTAATTGCACGCAGTGCCTCAATCGTTTCTTCACCGCGAACAAATTGCTTAGATAAATTGACGAGCTCAATTTGCTTCATCTTTCACTGACACAGTTACTTGATCTGAGATTTCGTCTTTCTCCGAAGGGACGATGACTGTATCGGATTCAGATAATCCAACAAGGATTTCGGCATATTCATAATTGACGATTCCCGTTTTAACCTCACGTCGCTGCGCCTTACTGTCTTGCAAAATATAAAGATAGCGCTGATTCGCACGTCCCAAGAGTGCACGCACTGGCACAACTAATGCGTTCTCATGGATTTGAATCACTACTTCGACATCGGCAGAAGCACCAGCCGGGATCAACTCTTGACGATCTGCGGCCAAGTCTAGTTCAATTTGTGAGGTGCGATCTTGTTCTTTTGCTGAGGTGACATAGTTAATGACTTTACGGACGCTGGCTTCAAAAGGTTCACGGCGTGTAGCTAAAATTGTAACCTTTGCTGGCATGCCGACTTTTACTTTCGAGATGTCAACTTCATCAATCTCGGCCTGGACGTAACGCGGCAGCGTATCAACGATACGAATTAGCGGTTTAGGGATAACTGCTGTAATCTGAGAAAGTTGTCCGACTTCCAGATTCAGTTCTGCGATCAGTCCATCGAAGGGCGCGATGATCTGACTTTTTTCGTAAGCTCCTTTGGCCAAATCCCGCTGCATGCGAATCGTTTGCAGCGCGCTTTCTGAGATTGCTTTGATTTTAAAAAGATTTTCATGTCGCGCCAGCTCTTGATTGGTAATGAGCAGTTGAGATTTTAGATCATCATTTTCAAGTTCAGCTAAAATTTCTCCGCGTTTTACCAGGTTACCGATGCGCGTATTTAATGTTTTTACGCGACCCACGGCCCCAAAAGAAAGCTCGGCAGACTGCTCAGCTTCAATTGTTCCTGAAGTAATGCTAGAAACTGTTTCAGCAATAGTGGCACGCTTAACTCTTGCTACTTTAACTACGGGTGGCGTAGTGCAGGCTGTAAGGATCGAAAGAAGGCAAATCAAAACGCGCATTTAATTAGTGACTTTAACCAATAGCAACCCCGCAAAGCACGAGAAGCTGATCTGAATACATTTAATGAGACTAAGTGCCAAAATATCGACAGCTGAAGCAATCAGTCTAATCATTCAGTAAACTAATTTTACTGGATGAAATAAATACATACCTAGTGGCGAAAGTTTCGTTAAGCGAAAAAACTTTTGGCAGTGGGTATGCTGTTGTGGATTTTATACTTAGCATTTGACTCGTGGGCAAACTCTGAATTTTTCGTTGAAGATTTGCGCGCAAAATCAGGATTAGACAGGCTTTATGATCCGCAGTAATCTATGCTGAGTCTTAGATTATCAAGGGTTAGAATCAATGAAAAAAATTAGCATTGAAACAGCTGTAGTGAATTTCAGTAAGCAATTTGGCGAAAAAGGTTCACTGAATGTTCCGATTTATCAAAACTCTACCTTCAAACAAAAAATTCCTGGGACGTGGGAAGAGTATACGTATACGCGCACAAATAATCCAACTGAGGAGGCGTTGCGCAACACCATTGCCGGGTTAGAAAATGCAAAATACGGAATAGTTTTTAGTTCTGGATTGGCGGCAATTAATGCTGTGACTGAATTACTTGCGCCTGGCGATCACATCATTTCGACGGCAGATATTTATGGTGGTACGCATCGCTTATTTAGTTGTTTTACGCAAAAGAAAAATATGAGTTTTTCTTATGTCGACACAACAAATTTGGCTGCAGTTGAGGAGGCAATTAATGCGCAGACAAAATTAATTTATGTAGAAACGCCTTCAAATCCACTGCTTTCTATTACGGATATTGCGGCGCTAAGTAAGCTAACAAAAGCACGGGGGATACTCTTAGCAATTGATAATACGATGGCTACGCCTTATTTGCAGAGGCCGCTTGAGCTGGGTGCAGACTTAGTAATTCACAGCACGTCGAAGTATTTATCTGGGCATACTAATGTTATCGGTGGAGCGGTTGTTTCTAACAATGATCAGTTACTGCAGGAGTTGAAATTTATTCATAAAGCCGTCGGTGGATCGCCCGCGCCGTTTGACTGTTATTTAACGATGCTGGGGATTAAAACTTTAGCGCTTCGCATGAAGCAGCATGAAGCAAATGCCCAAAGTATTACTAGTTTTTTGAAGGGACACAAGAAAATTTCTCGGATTTATTATCCGGGGTTAAGCGAGCATCCGCAGCATGCTTTAGCAAAGCAGCAAATGTCGGGATTTGGTGGGATAGTCTCCTTTGAAATTGACGGAGATGAGGCAGCGGCGCAGAGATTTATTGGGGCGATTGAGCATTTCTCTTTAGCTGTTTCTTTTGGTTCTGTTGCATCACTGATTGATTATCCAGCTAAGATGTCACACAAAGAAATGGCGCGAGAGGAGCGGCTGCAGCGTGGATTTAGTGATTCCTTGATTCGGCTTTCGGTTGGTATTGAAAAGGATACGGATCTGATTGCTGATATTGGAAATGCCTTAGATAAAGTTTAGGTGCGGGCTGATTACATGACTGTTTACGGTTCTTGGGAAAGCACATTAGAGATTGATGGGATTGATTACGGGGCGGATCTGATTGAGGATCGCTATGCCCGCAACGCTGGTTTTTCCCAAATTTTTGCGGTGAATGGGTTACCGGAGCGATTTGAGGTTGATTTGATTAAATCTTCGCAAGTGTCGGATGTGCCGCATACGTGGAGAGTGAAGGAGTGTCAATCGGTTGATCAAGTTAGTGCTGAAGTCCTGCAGCAGGGGAAAGAGGTTTTGGATCGGGATCGTAGTGAGCTGGGGTCACGGATTATAACTTTCGTTGGGGTGAGTGATTTAGGTGCAGGAGATTATATTTTTCTTGCTGCTGGGGCGATTCGCAACAGACTGGCAAGGGACTATGAGAATGATGAGTTTCCTGTGGTTTCGCGGGCGATTGTTGCTCCGGGGTATCGTGGAAGGGGCGTTGGTAGTTTGATTGTGGATCATCGTTATCGTGCGGTACTGAGATTTTTTTCGCGTAAACCTAAGGCGATTCATTTTGGAACGGAGAGTCCAAAGATTTTAAGTTCGTTAAGAAGAATCGAGCGTGAAGAGGGAATTAAGTATGTGCACATTGGCAATGAAAAATACACGACTTTAGTCGGGGTGCATACGGTTGCGGATTATTTATGTTTTCTACCTTGGTATCAGGTGGCGTTGTTGAATGCCTGTGTGGCGATGGAGGTTCATTCTTGTTGTCCTGAGGTGGTGAGGGAGTTTAGTGGGAAGTTTAAGTTATTTATGAGTTGTGGGATCAAGGGGGTGCTGGGAGTGGAGTTGGAGAGGCTTTACAATGAATCTCGTGATTCGATTCGATTTGGGGGGTTAGTTCGGGGAGAGTTGGAGTTGTTTGAGGAATTTTTCTTTATTAAGCGCAAGATTGGCGCAGCGGACCCCGACTAGCCCCCCTCCACAAAAAACTAGCCTCCCACCTCTCTACGTACGCAACAATGCAACTAAAACGGCCGAATATAGCATTGTATGGAAAACCGCAAATTCTACAAAAATAATGATCTAATCATGGTAACGTTCAGGACTGAAGAAGGGCTTCCATTTGTCCCTCTAGAATTCATGAATAAGCTCATATACTCGGCTCTTGCCAAGGGCCAAGAGCTTTATCCTGTTGAGCTTGCAGGATATACCTTTGAACTAAACCATGGACACCTATTTATCAGAGTCACAGACCCTGAACTTGTCCCTAAATTCATCGGATACATTAAACAAGAAACAGCCCACTACCTAAATCGACTCCTAGGAAGAAGAAAGCGTACAGTTTGGTGTGAAGGTTACGATTCTCCAGTGCTTCTCGATTATCAGAAAGCCTTAGATTCGTTTGGATATGGGATACTCAATCCAGTTAAAGATTGTTTAGTCTCTAAAATGTCAGAATATCCAGGCGTAAGTTCATATAATCTTATGATGGAAGGAACTAATTCCGTTAATTGCACTGCCATTGCTCGAGATTCCGTACCACGTATTAAAAATCCAACTGCGCCTTACAACGAGAATGACAACATAGTAAAAATTCTAGAAGAACTAAATCAAACAACTGCCAAATTAACTATAGATCCCTATTGCTGGAAGTCATGTTTTTATGAAACTCAGCAAATGAACCCTGATGAGTTTGAAAATTTAGTTAAGCTATCGATTGAAAATAAGGAAAAGGAATTCATTCTTGCGCGAAAGAATAAAACAGTGATTGGAAGAAAATTACTAAAAAGAAGTTCGATATTAAAGAAACATACTCCCGCAACGTGGGGAAGAAAAATGATTTGTTTATCGAATTATGAAGATTTAAGAAAACAGTTTATAAAGCATTATCGTTCACTTGCAACTCAAGCCTATCAAGTATACTTATCCTGGAAAAAGGGGTTACGTGATCTCGAGTTCCCTCCAGGGATGTTTCCACCATCATTTCCAAGATTATCTAATCTTAATCCAGCAATGGCATTTACTTAAATTACAAAACTTAGTTTTAAACTGAACTCAATCTACATACGTGACTATCGTCAGAATTAAACGCATTGCAAAATGCGTTTAATTCTCAACTTCTTATTATCAAGGACTCGACATCGAGAAATCTTGAATGCTACTTTGGTTGAATTTCGATTGAATTTTAATATTTACATGATAGCCATAGGTTAAATATTATTTATTTTACCAAGGTTCGGACAGCATTCTATAATGAAGACTCCCAAGTTATCTAGGAGGTTATCTAGGAGGCCCCCTAGTAAGATGACTGAGATGGGTGGAGGTCAAGAATGCGGTCCTGAAGACATGCAAGCACCTCCGTCAGCCCCTCCTTCATTAGCGCAGAGATCAGTAGCCCCCCTACTGCATTAGCTAGGGAGGCAGCTTCATGCGCCTGCAACTTGTCAACCTTATTCAACACCAACACCCGCGGCTTGTCCCCATACCCCAAAGCATTCAACGTCCCCTGCACAACCTCAATCTGCATCCGCATCTCCGGACTCGTCCCATCAACCAAATGCAACAACACATCCGCCTCATTCACCTCCTCCAACGTCGCCCTAAACGCCGTCACCAACTCCCGCGGAAGCTCCCGAATAAACCCCACCGTATCTACAAAAATCACCTCCCGACTATTCGGAAACCGCATCCTGCGACTCGACGGATCAAGCGTCGCAAAAAGCTTGTTCTCCACCAACACCGACCCCTGCGTTAACGTATTCAACAACGTCGACTTGCCCGCATTCGTATAACCAACAATCGCAATTACCGGCACCCCACGCACCTGCCGCCGCTCCCGCCGCAACGCCCGCTGCCGCGAAATCCCATCAATCCGCTTCTCTAAATCACTAATCCGATCCCGCACACGACGACGCCCAATCTCAAGCTTAGTCTCCCCAGGCCCACGACCCCCAATTCCACCCGTCAACCGACTCAGTCCAGAATCTTTCTCCGTCAGCCGCGGCAAAGAATACTTTAACTGCGCAAGCTCAACCTGCAAACGCCCCTCACTCGTATTGGCACGCTGCGCAAAAATATCTAAAATCAACATACTACGATCCAAAACCTTCAACGCCGTTAAATTTGTAATCGAACGCAACTGCCCAGGACTAAGCTCCCGATCAATAATGATTAACTCCGCACCCAAATCAAGGCTATGTAAAACCAACTCCTCAAGCTTCCCCTGGCCAATCACAGTCTTTGGGTCAATCGCCTTACGCCGCTGCATCACCTTATCCAGCACCGTCACACCAGCAGTTCGCGCCAGCTCCTCTAACTCATCCATCGAATACTGAGCTTCCCGAATCGGACATGTATATACTCCGACCAAAATTGCACCATTGGGCTTAGTTGCAACCGTCGTTTCAGCCGCTGAAGAAAAACTCTCCTCGAGCTCCGACATCAAATACTGAAAATCAATGCCAATCTGCCCAATCACCTTGCCATAGTGAATCGTGATAACTCGATCATTTGACTGCACTGATTCATTTTGCGGCGCAGTTAAGTGCGCAACACTAATCGGGCCAATGTCCCCACGATCTCCGAGCGGAACAACTGCAACTAAATCAAGCCGTAGCTTTTCTAAGTCAGTAATGAAATCGCGCGGAATTTCCAGCCCAAACGTTGACTTGCCCTGAGAAGTTCTGACCTCCTCTCGCGCCCCAGCAGCACTTAAACGCAAGATCAGTTGCTGCTCACGGGGGAGCTTCTCAATCCGGTCTTGCGCATGCGGCATAAAAACAACTAAACGCAAACGCCTCAAGCGCGCACGACTCAGACGGAAGCGTCCCAGATCTGGCAAGTACAACCGGTCTCTACTACCAACAGCAACATGCGTGACCTTACCCTCACGCTCAATTAACAAGCCAACCTGCACGCCAAGCAACTGCGCAAGTTCGGCTGCCCGCTCAGCAAGATTTGCATCAATGATGTCCTGCGGCTCACAACGCCGACTAGCCAGCTTTTCTAAAAGCTTATACTCACTAGGACGTAGTGACTTAATTTGACCCGAAATAATTGCTTGCATGGAACTTAATTAAACACAGATCCATAGAAGATTAAAAGCTCTGGCACAATTAGACTGGGTGCTAAAATATTTTCCGCTTTAAACCAGAGTTAGTCTAGGAGCAAAGCTCAACGAAGCTCTGATTAAGTTCGAGGTTGAGCCAAGTCCAAGGAAGCCGACCCTAATATATTTACAGGGCAAGAAGCGCACTTTATTGTTAATAAACGAGCATCGCAGAAATCTCTCGTGACGAAGAAATCGGCTCAAGATCGGACTTAAGCAGAGCTTCCCCAAATCACTGCCCTATAACCTGCATAGCCGCGGCCTCAATAAAAGTTTTTGCCATGCCACTATTTGCCCCCCAGTGCGCAAGCACAGAAGTACAAATCGTATTTGAATGCGGAGAAAGTCCCTCAGTTGTAACACTTGAACCTTGACTTGGATCGAGAATTTGAAAACAGCTTAGAACTTTATCTTCAAGTCGGACGTGAAACCGTAAATCCCTCAAGCCGCGAAACTTTGACCCCACATGAGAGATTACTGTTTCTTCAAATGAACTAACTTCAACTAAGGCCAAACGAGCTGACTCACTTTCCGGGAAATTCGACTTGGCAAGCCCAGGAAGAATTCCTAGCATTTCATAAATATCCCCCGAAGTAAGCTGCAGCTGCTTGCAGCAATAAGCAAGCGCGGTTCCTTCTGCATAAAGCGTCCCGCCGCCACTGGCAAAAGCATGAATCTCTGCACGTAAATTCGCATTATTCTGTAAATCTTGCGCATATAAATGCGGATAACCACTAGGAAGATAAATCCCTCCAATACGAGCTGGCAACTTCTGGTCGGCAAGCGGCGAGAAGGGCACTAACTCAGCCCCTTCACTGCGCAAAATGTCTAAATTATTCTGAAATGTTAAATGAAACGCTGCGTCATCGGCAACAGCGATGCGCACACGCCGTTGTGCATTTATTTTTGGTGGAAAAGCCAATTTCAACGCCGGCGCTGCATCTGCAATCGAGCGCACTTGGCCTACATCAACGCCGCGCTCAACCAAATCTGCCGCATGCACAATTTTACTGCGGCTAATCAAGCTTGGCACTGCAGGTGCACGCCCATATTCTTTTCCCGCTAAGAGATCGGAATCCCCAATGAAGATTGAACCTAGATAAGGTATGCTCCCCAGCGACTCGACAGCACGACGAATTACTTGTTCATGCTTATCGTCAAGAATATGCGAACAAATAATCCCTGCAAATTTCAACTCGCGGTCGTAATTAATAAATCCACTAACAAGCGCCTTAATTCCCTCGGCATATTGCTTCGCATTGACCACTAAAATCACTGGTGTTTCAGTTAATAACGCAAAATCGGCTAAATTCTTCACCGCAGCATCAGCTTGATACGAATCAAAGATTCCAATATCGCCTTCAATCACCAGCAAATCTGTGCCCAACGACAAAGTCCCGAGCGAATCGAGCAACTGCGGCAGACTTAAAATCCACGGGTCAAGTGAATGCGAGAGCCGACCAATGACTCGCCGATGAAAAGTGGTTTCGACTAGTCCATGTCCAATCCGCGCTGCGGCAACACTTTGTCCCTTACGCTTAAGGACCGCAAGTAAGCCCAGCACTGCTGAACTTGTCCCTGCCCCCCTGGAGGCACCGGCAAGTAGCACTCGCGATAGAGGTCTCAGCGTTTGTTCATGGGACATAGATTATGATTTTGCTTTACGCGCAATTGTCGTACGTGCAGAGCACTTCAAGACGACGAGGCGGTTTGTATTTGTTCCCTTTTTATTGTTCTCAACTTTGAAGCAGTTTGCAAGTTTTGTAAATTGCTGCTGATTTACTAAAATCTCAGAAACGATTAAGCGTTTCCCGTCTCGACGCACTTCACTTGCAGCCTCAGCAACTATTTCATCGAGGTAAATAGTCTTCCCGTCTTGCTCGACTTCACCGACTTCAATAATCGCAAAGCTTCCGGGCTTTAATACTCGTGACATTTCTTGAAGCACGCCCGTAATAAACTCCTTCCACTCCGCAATCGAGCGTGACATTACGAGATTCTCTCTAAACGCCTTCTGTTCCACTCCGGAAAACCAACATTCGAGCCAATTATCCAGCAAATAGTCAACTTTATCGAGAAATGGCGGTGAAGTTACAATCAAATCAACGGAATTTGTCGGGATCGAGCTGAGATTCCGTGAATCCGAGACCGCATAAAAATTAGCGCTCGCAGCATGAAAAAAGTCCTGAGAAAATCCGTCACGAAGCGCTTGTGCACATTTGCGAATTATTCGTGGCGCAATTGGTCGATATTCAGGTTCTTGGTGGCGCTTTAAATTAATTGCTTGTTGGCGCTGCGGTGGAATTGAAATTTGCGGAAATGAGTATACAGAGAAAAATCCTGGAGAGTGCCCATGTAAACGTGAAAGCGCGAGCAGTTCAATAAAACGGTTTACGCGATCGCGATTCTTTTTTAAAAATGCTTTTAAGTTAAGCATTTCACGGTATGTATCGGGGTGGTAAAATGGAGCAAAGTTCTCCTGATAGCCAGTCAAATCAACAGGTCGCCGAAAATCTACATCATTTAACCTTAATACGACTTCATCCAGCCGCGCAGGCTGAGTTTTTGCCTGCGCCATTAAGACAGCCAGCGGGTTTACATCAGTTGCCCAACCAACCCGCCCCAGCAAATTCGCCTGCAAAACAGTGGTTCCGCGCCCACAAAATGGGTCTAAAACGACCGCTCCGGGCTTAGAATAACGACGAATACAAAAGTCCGGTAATTCGGGTTTAAAACTTGCGCGATAGCTAACAATATAATGCAATGAATGCATTTGTCTTTGCTCAGCGGTCCAAAGTTCCCCGACAAAACGCTTAAAACCTTTCTCTGTTTCGATTGGGTCAGCTACCAATGATAATGAACGTTTACTTGCCACAAAAAATTTTCCCCTTAGTCACACACCGCCGTTACCTGTCACCGCGGAATCACAACCCTGCATCCGCAGAAAGACAAGTCTGTCACTTTGCTGTTGCTAACTTCGATGCAAACGCAAAAGTAAGTGTACGCTAGCGAAGGATTTTAACTTTCGCACCAAGTAAACTAGATTAAAGTTTGGTACTGTACTAGGAAATTATTTTCGCAAAATGACGTAAGTAGTTAGCTTCGTTCAAAGAAGTGATCGATCGGACCAAAGCCCTGTCCTAAATTTCTTTCGCTTGAAGCTTTAAGTGCGTTAAAAACAAACTGCTTGGCTCCACGCACTGCTTCTTCAAGTGACTTACCCTTAGCACGTAGTGCTGTGATTGCAGCAGCTAAGCTGCAGCCAGTTCCGTGAGTATTTTTGGTTTTAATCCGTGGCAAAGAAAGTTCGAAAACGCTTGTGCCGTCTGAAAAATAATCTACAGCTAAATCCCCAGTGGCATGTCCACCTTTAAGTAAAACTGCCCTTGCACCAAGGGCGTGCAAAGCTGCAAGCGCTGCTTTTGGCTCATTTGCTAGCACTTCCTCATCAAAACCAAGCAAATAAGCCGCTTCTGGAAGATTTGGGGTAATGATTTCAGCCAATGGAAAGAGTTCGGATTTAAGCACCGAGAGTGCGTTGGGCTCAATTAATTTAGCGCCACTCGTGGCCACGCAAACTGGATCTAAAATGTAAGACTTTGGACCCTGCGTCTTAATTGCCTGTGCAACAGCAGCAATAATTTCAGCAGTACTCAGCATCCCAGTTTTTGCTGCATGAATTGAGAAATCAGCATAAAGCGCCTGCAATTGGCTGATGATATGTTCAATTGGCAAATTGTGGACTGCTGTCACCGCACAAGTGTTTTGCGAAGTCACTGCAGTAATTGCAGTGACTCCGTATACACCAAGTGCAGAAAATGTTTTTAAGTCGGCTTGAATTCCTGCGCCCGCCCCGCTGTCAGAACCAGCGATTGTAAGCGCAACTGGATGCATTAAAGCTCTTCAAACTCAGTGTTCTCAGTGGATGCTCCGGGAGGCTGTTTATAACGTCGGATAATACGTCCACGCGTTAAATCATAAGGAGAAATTTGCACACGCACATGATCCCCTGGCAGCACGCGAATATAAAAACGCCGCATTTTGCCCGCTAAATAAGCTAATAGTTCGTGGCCGTTTTCGCACTGGACGCGAAAAGTTGTATTCGGAAAGCACTCTTTAACAACGCCATCAAGTTCTATCTGATCGTCTTTACCCATTGAATGCTTCCTCGCTATACGTCTTCGTTATCTGCTGATTGGTCAGCATTGGTTTGATCATTTTGAAAGGATTCACTTTCACTATTGTAGTTTCCATTTGCGTTATCGCCCGCAATCATCCGTCCAGGACCACGCCGGCGATGGTTATTAGCATGCCTGCCGCGTCCACCTCCGTTATTATTGCGATAATTGTTGCGGCCCTCCGAGCGGCCACCACCGTTGCTACTGCGGCCTTGACTGCCGTTGCCGTTTAAATTTGCATCGGGCAACGAGTGCGCCGTAAGTGGTATATAGCCAGGGGGTAATTTATTCATATTTCACATCATTCCTTCACAAATTAAAAAACTAATGCAGATTTAATTTCAGACTCAGTTAATCCATGTTCGACGCGGACTAGGATGCTCCAATGCTGCGGTACTTCTGGTAACGCTTTTCCACTAACTCTGTGGCGCTATAGCGTTTGAGGTCATTTAAGTGCTTAATAATCACTTGCTCGAGGAGCAATGCTGCTTGGTCGTGGTCACGATGTGCCCCGCCCGGCGGCTCCTTAACAATTTCGTCGACAATCGCAGTTTCAAGCAATGACTGCGCAGTTACTTTAAGTGACTCGGCAGCAACCTTGGCATATTCGCCAACATTTTCCGCCTCGCTTTTACCCCAAAGTATTGCAGCACAGCCCTCTGGCGTAATCACTGAGTAAGTTGCATTTTCCATCATGAGCAATCGATCGCAAACACCTAAGGCCAAAGCTCCGCCGCTGCCACCCTCACCAATTACAATCGAAACGATCGGCGTCTTTAATCCTGCAAGCACAATTAAGCTGCGCGCAATCGATTCTGCCTGACCACGTTCTTCAGCTTCAAGCCCAGGATATGCTCCTTGGGTGTCGATAAATAATAAGAGCGGTAATTTAAACTTCTCAGCAAGCTTAAAAAGTCGCTGCGCCTTACGATTACCTTCCGGCTGAGGCATGCCAAAGTTCCGGGCAATTCGCTCTTGAGTAGTTCGTCCACGTTGGTGGCCAACAACCATCACAGGCTCATTATTGATTTTGCCGATTCCACCGACAATTGCTCCATCATCAGCAAACGCTCGGTCACCGTGGAGCTCCGTAAAATCTTCGATAAAACGCGCAACATAGTCCAGCGTAAAGGGTCGTAAAAAGTGCCGGCACAGACGCACGCGCTGATAAGCGGTAAGGTTGTCATAAACATCAGAACGCGTTTTTTCGAGTTTGCGCTCTAAACGTTCCATCTCGGCAATCCTACTATGATCGCCCCCTTCCACTTCTACGCGTAATCTTGAAATCTGCTGTTCTAATTCAACAACAGGCTGTTCAAAGTCGAGAAACTGACTAAAGTCCAAGCAGTAAATTTCCTAAATCAAATTAATAAGGTGTTTTGATTTTCTTATTGGCTGCGAAATAAGCAATCCTACGGATTGCAGCATCGCAGCGATTACACGCTGGAAAACATCGGTGTGAGTAACCAGCTAAAAAGTAATTGTTCAAACTTGGGTCGAAGGTTAACGATAAGTCAGGAGAAACGCAACTTGCCAACTTACACATCAAAACAACTCTTCCCCGAAGGCGCTAACCCCTTGATATCTAAGGATATTTTCCCCTGCTCGACGATCCGCTGCGGAGATAATTTCGAGTTCCCGCAGTAAAAATTTTTCAAAATCGACCTTAGAGTTTAAGTTTACTAGCTGCAAATTTTCAGTGACGATCTCCCAGCCAAGTGTTTGCGGCTGATGCCGCCACCAAGTCAGCTGGCGCTTAGCAAAATTGCGTGAATGTTTTTTGATCAGTTCAAGCATTTCATCTTTTGAAATTTTCTCGTCCAAATACTGTAGCACTTCTTTGTAGCCAATCGCTTCGAGCGGTTTAATCTTTCGCCCCCACCGGTCAATTAATCCTTGAACTTCGTTGATCAAGCCGGACTCAAGCATTTGATCCACACGGCTCTCAATCCGTTGGTATAAAGCTTCGCGATCCGGCAGCAAGGCCACAACAAGAGCATTGAGATCTGCTTTGGTATTTGTCGTATTTGCTACTTCGTTAAATGAAGTTTTTGCTGCAAAGCTTAAAATCAAGGAACGTCGGATGCGCTTTAAATCATGTGGGTCAAGACTTGCTGCGCGCACAGGATCCTTTGCCGCTAAGAATTCGTGCATTTTTTCACTAAATTCATGGCGGGTCGGGCAATCAATCGCAAAACGCTCTTCAATCTCAAGTACTGTTTTTTCAGCTGTGTTAAGTTGATTTTCGCCAATCTCGGCCTCATTAAAAAAAGGGCTTAAAAGAGCCCGCAGGTAGAGTCCCGATCCACCGACAACAATCGGTAATTTTTTGCGCTGCCAAGTCGCTTCAAGCTCGGCTAAGCATAATTCTCGGAATTTCCCAGCACTGATCTGCTCGTCTGGGCTTAAGACAGAAAGTAATTTATAGCGCTCTCTAGTTTTCGCGTCGGGCTTTGCACTCCCGATATCAAAGCCTTGATAGATTTGCACAGCATCTGCATTAATCAGCTGAGCATTAAATTTCTCACAAAGCGCCTCCGCTAAAGCGCTCTTACCAGAAGCAGTCGGGCCGGTGATCACAAGAGCTGTTCTTTTCATGCAGTGAATAGTGCTAACTATGATTTATAATCTCGCCCAAAAAATGCTTCGAGATCAGTCTTAGAAAAGCTTTTTAAGACGGGTCGTCCATGGGGACAAAAGGCTGAAGATTCGGCGCGAGTGATATCAATCAGCAGTTGATGCGCCTCGCTTGGCTCTAAGACTCTTCCACTACGCACCGAGCTATGACAGGCGATGCGTGTTAAAATTTGATCAATGCGAGTGGAAATTCCAGTTTCTAAGGCCACTCCACCCATACCCGACCAAGCGCTTGATTCAAAGAGATCTTCAAGGATTTCCCGCGCTGAAGAGCGCGCAAGAATCGCCGGTAGTGCGCGAACCAAAATTGTATTGGGACCGAAAACATCGGCTTCGAACCCAAGTTTTGTAATGGCGCTGATAATTGCCTGTGGGTTTTCCTCATCGGGAACCGCAACTTCTTCGGGGATTAATAATAATTGTGAGCGCATTCGCCCAGCTGCATACTGTTCCCTGAGTTCGACAAAACGAATCCGCTCGTGAGCGGCGTGAGCATCAATCACAAGAAACTCATCCTGCCCCTCAAATAGTAGAAAGCATTTAAAAATTTGGCCAATGAAGCGAAAGCGCAAAGTTCCAAGGTTAATCGCCTCGGCATGAAAAGAGCGCTGCTCGGCAGTTAGTATTTGCTCAGGCAGTAGGTCGTGCGTCTCGCTACTTAGATCTGAAGCTACTGATAGATTGCATGCTGCTAGAGAGGGAAAATCGCCTACCGGCTGACTAAAATTTTCTGCACTTCTAGAACTTCTTTCAGAAAAAATAACAGGGATTTGCTCCGCAAGCCTTTGCTTAGTCGTTAGAGGATAACTAAAATCACCCAGATCTGCCTGCCGACTAGTAAAATTTGTGCTTGTCTCTAATGACTCTAGGGCCGGCACTGCGCTTAAAGCAGTCTTAATTGCACGTGATACAGCAAGAAATACACTCCGCGAATCAACAAAACGCACTTCTGATTTCTGTGGATGAACATTTACATCCACCAGATCGGTCGGTAAAGTTAAGGCCAGTGCTCCGAGTGGGTAGCGGCCAGGCTTCAGATATTGCCCGTAACCGTCACGCACAGCAGAAAGCAAAAGCTTATCCCGCACACTGCGACCATTCACAAAGAGCCTGAGTTTTTGCGCAGTTGGTACATTTTCTAGCGGCTTACTTAAGAGTGCTTCAACTTGGTAGCCATTTTTCGCATTTGTTTCTTTGCAGTAAATTGGGTCTGAGCCAGCAAGCTCTAAATCTTTAACGCGCGTAACAAAATCAAGCGCTGGAGCAGCATGAGTTACTTCTTCGCCATCAGCAACAATCGTGAAGCGCACTTGTGGATAGACGCAGGCATAATCAAGCACCAAAGTTTTAATATGTGCAAGCTCGGTGCGTTCACTTTTAAGAAATTTTTTCCGCGCTGGGGTATTAAAAAATATGCGATTGACGCGGATTCGCGTTCCGACCGGGAGCGACAATGCTTGTGCGGCAGCAACTTCTCGACCCCCCTCAAGATTAATTTCAATGCCCTCTGGTGCTTGAGCTGTGCGAGTTTGGAGTCGTAATTCCGCCACGGAAGCAATCGAAGAAAGCGCTTCGCCACGAAAGCCTAAGGTATTAATTGCGGCAAGGTCAGAAGTTGATTGAATTTTTGAAGTGGCATGGCGAGTAAGCGCCAAGCGTGCTTCAGCAGCGTTAATGCCGCAACCATTGTCGATTACTTCAAGCGAGCTAAGCCCGCCATTAGCGACAACAACTTTAATATCAGTTGCTCCAGCATCAAGCGAATTTTCGATTAACTCTTTAGCCACGGAATAGGGCCGCTCCACAACCTCACCTGCGGCGATTTGGTTAATTACTAAATCGTCGAGGATTCTAATCTGAGGAGCTACGCTGTGCTGAACTACTTGATTATTCATAAACTGGAGCTAATTCTAGTTCACGTTCAGTACGACCACTGCGAACCTTGATTTTAATCTGCTGTTGCATTTGCGCAGTATCCAATGCATCCAAAAATTCAGATTTTGAATTAACCTTTTTGTCATTCACCGCAACAATGAAATCGGCATTAGCAATATCATCGATCACTCTTAAAAATGGCCCCTGGCGATAAACTTTGCGCGCCCCCTTAATGCCTGCTTTTTCTGCGGGACTTCCGTCTTGAACGTTCAAAACAAGCAAGCCTGCACGGTGGTCGGCAACCATCACGCCAATCCGTGGACGGAGCACCTTACCGTAGCGAATCAGCTGTGGAATGGCGTTTTTAACTTGGTTTACTGGAATGGCAAAGCCAATGCCTGCACTTTGTCCCGTAGGGCTGATGATTGCAGTGTTCACGCCAATCATTCTTCCTGCTGCATCAAGTAGCGGGCCTCCCGAATTTCCCGGATTAATTGAAGCATCGGTCTGGATGATTTGCTGAATCATTCTTCCACTCTCAGCACGAATGCTTCGGCCCAAGCTGGAGATAATTCCAGTTGTCAGAGTGCGCTCAAGACCAAAGGGATTGCCGATTGCAATTACACGTTGTCCAACTTCAAGTGCCGCTGAATCACCAAGAGGAATGGCTTGAAGGTCTTTAGGAGGATTTAACATTTGTAAGAGTGCTAGATCGTTATCAGGGTCTGCGCCAATAACCTTAACCTCAGTAACTTCTCCCGAAGCAAGAGAAACGCTGACTTGCTCTGCACCCTCCAGCACGTGAAAGTTTGTGATCACATAGCCCTTTTCACTATCGATAATTGCCCCAGACCCTGCGCCTTCAGAGGCTACTGGCCCAAAGATATCCATGCGCTCCGCACGAGTGCTGATATTGACCACAGCTTCATTGTATTTTTTATAGGCATCAATCACTGATTGTTCATCAGTAGTGCGTGGTGCTAAAGTTTGTGAATTCTGAGCAATTGCTGGAGTTATTGGCTTATTGTCGATGAGGTTACTCTGTCCTAGAGTGTAGGAGATGTAAGCAATGAGGAGCAGGCAAAAGATAAATAGTCTTTTATTCATAACATGACTGATAAATCAAACGTACTGGACAGTATCGCAAAATCTCGTTCTGGCAAAGCTAGCGCTAAAGCAAGGGTAGTTTTTACAAACGGCTGTTTTGATATTTTACATGTTGGTCACATCCGTTATTTGGCGGAAGCTAAAAAGCTTGGTGATCTTCTGGTCGTTGGCTTGAATAGCGATGCCTCAACCAAGCGCTTAAAGGGTGCTGCTCGACCAGTTGTGACTGAGTCAGAGCGAGCAGAGATGCTTTTAGCGCTTCGTGCGGTGGATTTTGTCGTGACCTTTGATGAAGATACGCCGCTTGAATTAATTCAAGAGATCCGTCCTGATTTTCTTGTCAAAGGTGGCGACTGGACACCGGACAAAATAGTTGGTGCAGATTTCGTGCAAAGTTATGGCGGAAAGGTCCTTTCCATTCCTTTTCATCCTGGACACTCAACCACGGGACTAGTCGAGAAAATTAAAAAATTATAAGCAAACCAAAATGTGGATTTAAAAATCAGTTACAGAGCATAGCCCAAAGAGGTGTAAATTCTTTGGGCTAAAACATCTGTAGTTAGGCCTGACGGGAGTTGTCATTTTCAACTGCTTCGAGAAAGAGCCGAGCAAGAGCAACGACGGGCTTTTCGCTGTTAGTCGCTTCGTTTTGCTCGATTAACCTTTGCGCCAGGGTGTGCGCAACTTCATCCGGAATGACCATCAGCAGTAGCACTTTAAACCACTGTTGTCCTGAGTAGTTCGCCCAATGAAGGATGCGAGACGGATCCACATCAGCAAAGGCTTCCTCGTAGCAGTAGCCAATTACCAACGTAATCATTTCGTATGGCGCTTTCGTTTCAACTAGCCAGTCGATGTAGTCAGCAACAATCCCAGCTGTCCTATCTTGATCGCCTCTGTCCAGGAAGGAGAGAGCAGCAGCAATTTCTCCTGCATGATTCCAGCTTGGAGTTGACGATTGATAAGCAGCGTTAATCTGAGTTGCAAGGTGGCGCCCCCACTCCATGTCCTGTTGATTGTTTTTGACTGCCCAGAAACGAATCAGCTCGGGACGATCCTCCGTTAGCTTAATCATCCCCATCGCGTGCAACCAGAACGCAAGCGCCAAATTTCTGGATTTAACGTATTCGCGAGCTGAAAGCATGTTGATGGGCCGCTTCGCGTGGTTGGCTGCTTCGACAACAGCGCACACTGTCCAAGCAGTAAAGCGCTGTTCCTCAGATTGGGCTCTCTCAACAAGGAACTTGACCGGGTCGACCGGCGGTTCCCCACCAAAGAGAGCGACGACGAGTTTCCTTGAGAGATTTTCAATCTTCATGTTCGTTCTCCGCTTTTAACCTTAGTAAAACCTGAAGTTCCACATTTGGTTTGCAAGCATTTGCCGATCGCTCGGCAAAAATCCCCACAAACCAAGATGAATATTATCAAACTGAATTGATAAACTAGTTACTCAAGAAAAGAGATTTCAAAGATCGATTTAAGGATAGAAAGTGATAGCATAATCAGCAATCTTTCTCAAAAGTGCTGAAAATGAGAGATGGGTCAAAGCTAACCAGAAAAATTCCCATGCGAGTAGGTTGTCACCTCAGAGTAAACTCTGAAACCACACTCGCATGGGTAACAATGCCCTCAAAGATTAAAGCAAACGAGCGCTAGACATTATCCGCCCGTTGCGCCGATGTCGGCTAGAGGCTTCGTGTCTTGCCGAAGCTGAACATTTGCCCCCACGAGGCATTGCATGAGCTGTTCGAAATCATCGTCACCGAAGCAGACGATTTCATGACATATCATCTCGTTGCTACGTGGCCCGATCGCTACAGCAACGAGAGAAGACCCCTCGACAGGATGCGTGCAAGTGCCTTGCATGAAGAATTCGAGTTTTCCTTCCGCACTTTTCCACACACTTCCGATAAACCGAACCCCTTCCCTATTAGGGTTTTCGGCCAAGCTACCGAGATCGCTCAATGTTGCAGATGAAGCGTAGAGAAGCTTTCCTTCATCTCCCTCATCTTCGGGGCCGAGTTTAACGGCAAGGACGCCCCAGTTCTTCCAATCATCAGAAGGCCTAGCTCCCGATGGATCAGCAAGACTAATACTGGCAGTCATTGCGCCCTCCGGTCGTTCCAGTTTCTCTGACCAATTGACTAACGTCAGCATTTCGCCGACACGTTTGATTACGCTTATCACTTTCATTCTTCCTCCATGGATTACTCCTCATCCCCATTTCACACCAGGCCGTCACCTGAATGGTTCAAAGTAGCTTTGGCCACCGCAATCGATAACGACGTGGCAGTCAAAGCTACTTTAAATCACAGATGCAATTGGGGATTCAGAAAACACGGGGAAATAAAACCTGATCTGACCTCATCTCTCTACTAGATGTGCTCCACTTCCTAGTAGAGAGACAGTTAAAACAACTACTCAAAGCAACAATTAGAAAGAACTGGAAAAACTGTCGCTATTTTAGCCGTACCGGAAAAAGAATCAAGCTAATGATCAGGGTCGATCAAGATAAGTCAGCGGAAGCATGATTCGATGCTATTTAATGATGATGAATTTCCCGATCCGTAGACAGTAAATGAGGAATTTTTAGATCAAAAAAACTTCCAACAATTGAGGCAGTTATCAAAGTCATCGTCGAAACCCCAATGAGATAAAGCAAAAGCGCCTTTTTCCCGAGGAACTTTCGCACAGCTCCCATTGTAGTGATATTTGAAGCTGGACCAGCAAGTAAAAATACAATCACCGCCGCCGGAGGAAGCCCTTTGGCTAGTAAAACAGCTGCTAGGGGCGTAGCAGAAGTTGCACATACATATAAGGGAAAGGATAAAGCTAGCATCAGTAACACCGCAAGCACGTTAGAAAATCCCAAAAAGAAATCATCTGGAACAAGCACGCTAAAAAGCCCAGCAAGAACAAAGCCAACTGCTAACACTTTAAACAAATCTTTAGGTAGATCAATAAATCCATAACGGAATGCCGAAAACAAACGTGAACTAAAATTTGCCGAGATTGCCTGAACAAGTAAGGGTTGCTCAAGCACTTTTAGTTTTGATTTACCAAGGTGTCCCTCACAGCAAGCTGGATCTGCATCTACTCCAGGACCTGATCGAGTGACATTCGCCTCACTAGTTTTATCGATAAAAAACCCAACGACAAAGGCTGTGCAAAATGCGGCAACGACTCGAATCAGCGTCAGCGGTAGGCCTAAAAGCCCTAAACTCAGGATAAATGAATCCACGCCAATTTCTGGAGTGCTAATCAAGAATGCCGCGGTCGCACCGCGACTTGCACCTTTTTGGCGTAGCGCTGTTCCAACTGGAATCACGCTACAGGAGCAAAGCGGCAGCGGCAATCCAAAGACAGTCGCCCAAAAAACTGAAGTAGCTCCAGGCTGCGCAAGTCTTTTTTCAATTAAAGTTAGTGGTAAAAATTGAGAAATCAGCCCCGCCACGAAGAAGCCTAGCAGTAAATACGGGGCACTACTAAAGACAATTGACCAGGTCGCAGTTAGCCATGAAGCAAAAAAATCAAGCATGCTGTATCAATCGTTTAATTTAGATTTCGCCCTTAAATTCTTTAGCAAGCGGCATAGGGATAATTGCCGCTGGTGGTCGCATCGAGCCTTCACTTAAAAGCTTATCCAGTGTGCGGTCAGTTAAAAACGAGTCTACATGGGTTTTTAATTCGTGCCAAACATGGCCCAGGCTACAGCCCCCTGAGGCACGGCACCAATTCTTATCGAGCGGCTTAGTGTCGCAAATAATTTCAAAAGTTTCACCTTCTGCAGCAATTAAAACATCGCGTAGGTTAATCTCAGCGGCAGAACGGCTTAGTTTGTATCCACCATGCGGGCCACGCACGCTGGTGATGATTCCGCCTTTTCTCAGGCGCTGTAAAATCTGCTGCGCGTATTCGAGTTGAATTTTGAGACTCTCTGCCAGTTCAGGGGCGTGCACCGTTGGGCGGCCAGCCTTTTCTAGTTCAGCAATTAAGAGGGCAAAGTGCAGCCCGTATTCTCCCCACTGTGTGATTCTCATAGGTCAGCATTCTAACTGATTCGGAGAAAGTTGTCATGTTGTAGAATCTAATACGGCTAAGTCGAAAATCTGCCTGGCACAATCTTAGGTTTGTGCCTTAGGCTTGAGCTTAATCGTTTTAAGCTTATGACTTGTAAAGCAAGATATAAGTCCAGGGTGCGACTGCAGCGAGAATATAAAAGCAGGCTAGCGCGCCCATGGCACTCTTAAGCCATGGCAATTTGTGAGCCATAATTGTTAAGGCAATCACAATCACAATTGCTCCGGTCTTTACCACTGTTAAAGTTGGGATATGTCCGAACTGTTCCATTAAAGCGCGAAGAATTGGATTTGCTTCCGCACGTAACCCAAAACGTGAAACGCCGATTGAAGTTAAGATCCCATCAAGCGCTTGCAAAGTAGCTAAGCAAAAACCAAGGGTAAGCGCCTGGCTTGTAAGCAATAAATGCGCGAGAATCTTCGCTCTTGTGTCGAGCTTTGAATCCGCGTTCTTTCGCTCCACCACCGCAACCGCCTCTGTCTTCTTTGAAAGATCCATTTTTTCCATGACGCTATACCCTTCATAATCTCATCCGGTTGAGCGCCAACTTTGCTTCAGAAAAATAGTGTTAGTTTGATCTGATCGAATTGGAATGATTGTTCACTCGGTTGGAACTCAGGGGCATCGTAGCGACTGCAGTTAACAGGCTTAGGCTTGAACTTCTACTTCCCCTTATCCTTTCCCTGCTTGCTTACTGCTAACTTGCGCGGGTAAATTTCAGGACGGGACATTTCAGGACAAGGCAATCCAACAAACAAGATTGGAGCAGGAGAAGTTCAAGCAGAAGTATCAGGGGAAGTATAAGTTCAAGCCTAAGCTAAAGTAGAGATAGCAATCGGAAGGCAAGTCACTATAGCCCTTGCAAAACCTCTAAAGCTTCTTTAGCTCTGGATTTCGGCACAAAAAGGTGATCGTGGAAAAAAGCAGAAAATACGTTTACGGGAATTTCTTGCGCTTTAAGCGCATTACTCACAGCAGCAATCAAGCCAACAGCTTCTAGATCTGAGTTAACAGTTAAAGTAATTAAGGCCCAAATGGGCTGTGATAAATAACGCTTGGAACGGTCTACGAAGCTGCGCTCAATCACTATGGTCACAGCTTCTTCTTCACGAAATAAGGCCAGCGGGGTTTTGCCAAATTCAGCAACTTCATCTTCTTGGACTGTTAAAAAAACAAAGTCCCCGGGGATAAGCCGCGGGGACAGGTTTTTAAGTAACTGCGTTAAATCTTTTTCAGCCAAAATTGCGCCTATAAACTTTCGGCAAGTTTTAACGTTTTAAAAGATCGCGAATTTCACGAAGTAACTGCACATCCTCAGGCGGTGCCGGTGGAGTTGCTGGAGCTGGCGCAGGTGCTTTCATCTTATTCATCATTCGCACCAACATAAAAATCACCCAAGCAATAATTAAGAAATCAACTAAAACTTGGAGAAAATTTCCGTAGTTTAAAGTCGCAGCTCCAGCTTTCTGCGCTTCAGCAAGAGAACTATAGGTCTTATCCGAAAGGTTAATGTAGAGATCCGTAAAATTGACTTGCCCCAGAAGTTTTCCAATTGGTGGCATGATAATGTCGCTCACTAGTGAACTTACAATTTTACCAAAAGCCCCACCGATAATGATACCAACAGCCATATCAATGGCGTTCCCCTTAACGGCAAAATCTTTAAATTCTTGAAGCATTCCCATTGTTTTTTCTCCTTTTTAATCAATCAAATTTATGATTTTGGTTGAACGGCAATTGGCTGGGCATAAAAATTACGCATTGTAATTAGCCCCGGCTCAGATTGAATCGCGCTAGCCATCACACCAAGTCGCTTTAATTCATCGAGAGATTTCTCGTCAAAAAGCTGCTTAGCTTGATCGTTTTGCGGCGCATACATCGTTAGCGTGCCTGCCATGTTCTTCATGAAATCGCTAAGCTCAGCAAAGTCCACATAGATATTGGCCAGCGAAGGTTCGCTACCCAGCAGTGTTTTTACTTCTGGAGTAAAGCCTTCTGCTAAGCCCGCACCTTTCTTTTGCACAACAGCAAGTTGATTCTCTAAGCCTTCACGAGTTGAAGTTAAAAATACAAAAGAACCTGTGCTGGCAAGATGGAGATTAACTCCGCCAGGAACCAGCATTGATTTAGCAGCTACTCCGGCCACATTCGTGTCAGTCCAGCCACCACCGGGAACACCGAACTGCACACCTGCCATTTCTGCAACCATTTTCGCAACACCTTCTACTTCTTGAGGCTTACTCGAAGAAGCAACGATTGAAACCGCCGGTATCGGCAAGAGGGATTGGCCTGGAGCAGCCATTTTCGCAGAAACGCCTAAGCGCGTTAAGGAATCAATTGCTCCAATGAAAGGCTGCACTGCAGGGTCTTGTGCCATCGGGCCAATGAAAGTGTCCTTCGCACGCTTCAAGGCTTGACCATCAAGACTGAGTGTAAAAAGTGCTCCCTTGGGAAGTACAGAAATAATATCATCGGCTGCTGTTTTGCCAACAATATCAAAATATTTTTTCTGCTCTTCGTCCTTAGGTGAATATTTAGCAAAGAGTCGCGATTCAGGAGATGAGGTCATCGCGCCTACTCCAGCGATTGCCTCAACTGGATTTTTGGCCATCGCCTGCTTGCCTTCTTCAGGTAGCATTGCCCCAAATTGGCCCAACATGCCGTTAATGTCTAAATAGCCCATCGCAAAACGCTCGCTAGCGTGCGGGAAGCGTTTTGCTAATTCAGTATATGCTGATGATGTTGTAACCTTAGGAAGTTCTTTGTAGCCTTTGGCAAAAAGCTCTTCGACCAGCCAACCATCTAAAGCAATCACACCGCGATTGTCTTTCCAAGCAACTTGGATAACTTTATTTGTCGCGGGATTTGCTGCAGCTGCTGGTTCAGTTTGTCCAGCAGGCGCGGGAGCATCAAATTGCTTTGGATCAAGTCCAAAACCAGAAATTCCCTTATACTGAGGCGGGGAAAGCTTAGCCCCGGCTTTTGCAAGCTCCGTTGAAAGTGTATTCATTGATTGTGTCAGGTTAGAGCCGGGAGCACTCTCAAAGTAAAGTCCTAGGCTTGGGCCCGTGGTTGGATTTGTCGCAACGAAAACAACGCCATTTGCGAAAAACTTTTCCCAAGCTTGATAATTATTTAAATCAAGGCCAGCGGTTTCAAAGGCCTTTGAATAACGAGCAAAAACTTCTCCGTATGTTTTTGGGTCAATTTGACGCATACGGTGCTGTCCCCAAGGAGAAGCTAAATATTTCTTGTATGCTTCACTGGACGTATTCCAAAATAAAAATCCATTTGTAGCGGGAGGAAGTGCGGTTAAAAGTGGCATTTCATCTGCAAGTGAAACTTCTTGCTGCGCTGTCGTTGGCAAAGCGCCTGTGCCAGATTTAGCTTGCACCTTAGGTTGCACTTTTTCTTCTTCCTTTGAACAACTGACCAATGCAAACAACGCAAGTGGAATTAAGGTGATGGTCAACACTGAAAATTTCTTCATGAATAGATTCTCCGAGATAGATCGATCTAATCTCAAGAGTAGTGCTCAAGATTAGAAAAATTAAGTTGGGGAGTTTTACTACCCTTTTTCGAGAATGAGAAGTGCGATAACAGAGTGAGTTAGTAGGTTTTATGAAATTTGCATCTCTAGGCCTTTTTTCCTGATTTTAAACAGCGCCAGCAAATCTAATAATGCGTGTGCAATTATCACCACAACTAAATTGCCCATCAAAGCTTGCACAGTCAGGCTAAAGAGTAGGCCAATTAAGATGTATAAGACACAAACTAAATAGAAACGCTTTAGATTACCAAGAAAATGAATCAGACCAAATAAACTAGCAGAAAGGAAAATCCCTAAAAGCTGATCTAATAATCCGCGAAAAAATAATTCCTCGCCCACTCCAGCCATAACTGAAATTAAACAGATTGAACTAAGTGAGAGCTTACCGGCGAGTGGAATCAAGATTTCATTTTGTAGCAGGTTTAACTGAGCATGCAGGATCGGGATTTTTTTCGACCAACGTTCTAAGTTAAAATTAAAAAACGTTAAGATTAAGCCCAGCGCAAGACCTAGCGCAATCATCGAGACAGACAAACTCAGCCGCTCAAGCTGCTGCCAATAGACAAGGCCGACAAAGCCAGCCAGGCCGATTGCTCCTTCAGAAACTAGAGTTAGTTTGAGTATTTCTGCTTCAGAGCTTTGCGGCATTGCGAATGTGGCAGAGCACTGCAGCTAATTCGGAGCTCAATTTCTCAAGCTCAAGTTTTGAATTTTCAAGACGCAAGAAATGACTACTCAGTGCGCGTAGATAATAAAGCTCCGCAGTTCTTGCTAGTTCAGTTGGATCAGGCAAATAACCATCAATCAAACGATGGCCATAACGCTCAATTTTCGCTTCGAGCAATTCCAAATGGTGCGCATAACGAACTTCAACTCCCGCACCTTGCAAGCAATCTGCAAGACTGCGGCCTTGGCGATATAATTCCTCAACGTGCATTCTTGAAAAATTATTAAAACTCCAGATTGCAGCAAAAATATTGCGTGTCGTAATCACCTCTACCGCTTCGGCCTGGGTAATGATTTGTTGAGCCAAGTTTTCAACCTGATGCCAAACTTCCCCATTATAGCCACGCTCTATATTCGCTCGCAGCTCAGACTGTAGGATAAAATCTCTAACCGCCAGTGGCTGCTGGAAGCGGATATAGCAGGCACTTTCTTTTTTAAAGAGTCGGAAGAAAGACTCGAGCAGTTCAAAGATACTTTCCTTGGGTTTACTCTGCCCTAAAAACTCACGCGCTAAATCCGTTTCCTCAATAACCCGGTCGTAATTAATTGAAATCGGAACAATCTTCAGATCCGCTAGCTTGCCTTGTTCCAAAAAACCAACGAGCGTTTTCAAAAATCCTAGCTTAGGTTCACGTAAAATCCCCGAGCGCGTGCGCCCACCTTCAATAAAGACCTCAAGCATTTTACCCTGTTCAAGCAGCTCGCTGACATAGTTCTCGAAAACTTCTTGGTAGAGGCGGTCATTATTAAAGCTACGTCGGATAAAAAGTCCCCCAGAACGGCGCAAGAAAAAGCCTGCGGGGAAAAAATTCAAATTATCGCCAGCAATAATATAAGGCAGCCTGAGCCCCTGCCTGTCAAAAAAATATGTCAAAAGTAGATAGTCAAAATGGCTGCGATGCGTCGGGGCCAAAACTACTGGGCCAGCCGCAAGCAACTCACGAAGCTCATTAAAGCCGTCGACATCAAGGGTTTTAAAAACGCGACTGAAAAGTGGCGTAAGTATGAGCTTTAATGTCGCCACAGCCCAAGGCTGAACGGATGCCTGCATTTGACGGCGATACTGAGCGCGGCGTGGCAAGTCATTTCGCTCGGTCCAGCTTTTTTTGTCAGCACGAGTGATCTGGCCGGTGCCAAGATCAGTCGCAACTTTTACTTCACGATCTTGCATAAATCCTTGTCTGCGCTCTCAAGATTCTGTGGACCGAGCAGGGCCGATCGCCAAGCTTTGTTGCTTGCATTCTCTAAGGCCACAACCAACGCTCCATCCTTACTCGAATCTTGCTGCTCGCGCAAAACGCAATCCCATTTGCCTACTTGATTTTGCTGATTTATGCCACCGCTAAGATCAATCAATTCTAATTGTAGTTTTAATTGCAGTTCAGTACCGACTAATTCAAGTTGTTCAATCTTAGTAACGGCAGTCATAAAATTTGCTGGCAAAGATTGATCCCCAGATTGAGTATGCATGCTCGGCATAATGTCAGCACGACCAACTTGTAGCCCAACCTCGCGTGCAGCTCTAAGCGCCCCCTGCTCAGCAATGCGCACTAGTGCCTCTTGGGGCAACGGTCCCATATTATTAAAACCATAACTTTGTGCGAAGGCCTGCAGTAGCTCAGCATCGAGACGCGCTTCGAGCTTTGGTTGATTCACTAAGAGAACGCCACGCGTACTAGTAGTCTGCAGTTGACTTTGACTTTTAAAACTTATTGATTCTTCCAAAAATTTAACTAATAAACGCTGCAGTTCGGATTTCAGTAAACTACTCAAGACCAAGGCATTTCCCGTAGACTTCAGACGCTTGAGACCAAGTTCGTAAGTCGCACTATAAAGAACATTGCCCTTGTAATTTAACACCGAGCAACGCAGTGTCCCACTCAAAGACACCAAGCGCGTGAAAAGTAAGTCATAGGCATTCACCGTCGGACGCAGTAGCTCAAGCTTCAAAACCTGCTCGGGACGATAGAGCTTGGCAAGTGCAGGAATGTCTTGTTGATAAACCTCCACACTTGGTCCACGCAAACGCTCCACTGTTTGCACTGATATTTCATGTAAATACCGTTCAATACCCTGCTCAAAATAAACCCGAGTTAGCGGCACTAGGCCAAATACATACTGATTTCCGAGAGACCCACTTTTAGCCTCGGGAATGACGATTAGTGTTGTAGCAGCGGATGAATTTAAAATTTGCTGGTGACTGGCTGGGGGCGCATTCAAGGCAAAATGCTCCGGTAAGCCCATGCGGAAACAGCCTGTAAACACAAGAAATATCGCAAGTATTGAGCAATCTTTCGGAAATAGTCTCATAACTATATATAGATACTTATCAAGTAGAGTTCAATGGATAACATTTTCAGTTCAGCACCGGCAATAAAACTCAGTTCTACAATCACTCCAGAAATCTCTGAGGCAATTGCTCGGCACAACTATCGCCAAGCTTTACAGCTACTAGATAAATACCTCGAAACAGATCCTGCATCACTTGCCGCAAAACTGTGGTGGATTCGCTTACAACTCGAAGAGCGTAAATTGCCACTTGGAGTCTTAAGTGCGCCACTTGAAGAACTCAACGCAAAACTGATCGCCGAGAAAAGTCTTCACCCACTTGCCGTTGAAACTCATTACACCTTAGCAAAACGTCTAAGGGACAAAAACCAACTAAAACTTGCTGGCTTAGTCCTCACCAGTGGCTGGAAGCTCTACACTGCGAGCCCCGATCTAGATCTCAACACAGCAGCTAAAAAAACTTTTCTCGAAGAAGCTCAACAAATTTTGAAAGATGAATTAGCTCGCGCAACTGACAAGCGTGAATCCCCTGCGCAGCTTACCACGCTCAAACATACCTTAGAAGAACTAACACAAAAACTTAAAGCAATTAGATCTCTACAAACTATTCCAGAGACAGCGCCAAGTGCAGCAACAGCGCCAAGCGCAGCAACAGCGCCAAGCGCAGACCAACCCGCAGTAGTAACTCCAGTCACAACTTGGAGCCTCGACCCCACAGCAGCGTCTCCTCACCCGCAAACTCCTACGATTGAAGCAAATCCAATTTTCTCTAAACGCCTCATGGCAACAGTGTTTTCCTTAGTTGCTCTAGTTTTTTTAGGCTACTACGCTTATCAAAAGTATCTGACACAACAAACTCTCAAGCGCCTGGCAGCAATCAAACCGGCACAAGCAGAAATAATCAGCTTGCCTGCTCCAGTGATTGAGCCAATGATCCCAACTGAAACTAAAACTGATTCGAGCACACAATCTCAAGCCCTAGAAAGTCTAAAATCGAGACTTGAAAATTTATCTTTCGAGAACAAGCAAGCCTCAAGCTCAGATCAGACCCAGCCAAACCAACCAAGCAACCAAACTCAAGCCATCAGTGATCTCGAAAAACAAGCTCTAGCAAAAATTCAAACTCCCGATCACGACACAAACTCAGGCATAACGCCGCCCGCAACAAACAACTCTTCTGACGGGATTGCTTCACTGCCAGCAGACAAAACTCAGCCAGAGCATGATCCACTGTTAGACCCCAGCGGATACGCACAAACTAAAATTGAAGACCTCACTCCCGAACTGCCTCCGGCAAAACGTCCGACGCGGCCAGATTTAATTGTCGACACAAACCCGGGAAACCTTGGAACACCAGAGCATCGTGGCGGGGCGGCAAGTGGGCCTGCGCTTGATGGTAGCAAGCTGCAGGGTTATGAGGTTGATCATTTTTCAGTGCCAATTTTCTTTAAGACAGTCACGGCTACCGATGTGCGTAAGGCCCCTTCACTACTTGAAGCACCGTTTGCGCATTTACGATCTGAGGCTCATGTAAAAGCTACTGCGCGACTTGGCAGATGGTTAGAAATTATTACGCCAGATGGACAAAGCGGTTTTATCTTTGCTCAAGATGCCAGTCCTGATCCTTCATACCAGCCTGGGGAGTACGAGCTTGACGACGCTCCTGCCAAACAATAGCTGGACCAGTTGCTAAATACGACAAGGAAAGCAGTAAAAACATCCAGCGGTTTAAGTACCAACTCAATCCAACCAGGACCGCAATACTTAAAATAAAATAAGCTGGATTAATATCCTTGAGTTTTACCTTCTTTAGTCCAAGAAAGGGAAAGCGACTAGCCATCAGCAAACTCAAAGTAAATGTGTATAAGGCAATTAAGGCTATTAAATATTGATTTTCAAGTCGATAAGGAAAAGCGTAAACCATGGCGGCAATACAGGCAGCAGCGCCTGGAATGGGCAGACCTGTGAAATTCTTTTTCATTTCCGTTTGCACATTAAAACGCGCTAAACGAAATGCCCCAGCAGCAACCAAGCAAAATGCAACGAGCACTCCAAATTCATCGAGCTGTTGCGCGAAGGCCCAAGAGTAAACGAGCACGGCAGGTGCGATCCCAAAAGATTGCATGTCGCAAAGAGAATCGAACTCCTTACCAAAGGCAGTCGTTGCGTTTAAGCGCCGCGCAATGCGCCCATCCATGATATCAAGAAACATTGCAATCGCAATCGCCTGAGAAGCAGCCGCATACTGCCCTTTAATTGCATACATCGTTGCCAGAAAACCAAAAAAAAGTCCGATCACCGTTACTAAGCTGGGAATCAAAAGCTTAGGCTCTTCAATCTTGGGTCGCACTATTTTTGGTCTAAATCTTGTAACTTTTCTCATACGTTTATTATATCAATAGTTAAGGCTTAGGCTTACGCTTGCCCTTAAGCTTTTCTAGCTTAACCTGATCAATCCACTTTGTCCCCTGCCTCGTTATCCCGTGCTAAAATATTGTTGTCCCGGCTTGAAACTTATGCACGACCACAAAAACACCTTAAATTTCAGGCCCCTAGAAGATATCAGCTACAAAAACTTGCAGATTTTATAGAAAATGATTAAAAATTCTGCGACGTTAAGTCCCGTACAAATAAATAGAGCACTGCCCTCGATCTTTGATTCGCTGACGGTGGGGATTACTTTACGCCTGGTATTTTTTCTTCAGGCGAATTTACACTCTACAATTATTTGTAATCTGCATTAATTTTTTGAGATTTAAAAAAAACTATGGCCCGCATCACTGTTGAAGACTGCTTAGAAAACGAAACTAACCGCTTTGCGCTTGTGCGGCTTGCCTCGAAACGCGCCAAAGAATTACTCACCGGCAAACCTCCCGTTACAGAAACAAAAGGTAATAAAGCAATTGTTTCGGCGCTACGCGAAATTGCTGACGGCAAAGTGCGCTTTAATAAAACCACTGAAGCTGAAGAAAACCCTGACGCTACGACAAACGAGCTAGCAAACGGACACGCTCACTGATATAGTAAACACCTTAGAGCAATTCACGATTTACGTAGTAAAGCGCTCTAAGTTTACATCATCGAGTTAGCGCTAAGTGAAACTACAAGACGTCATTTCTGCCGTTCAGGGCTATCTACCCAATCCAGACATTGAGCTGATTCACCGCGCTTATGCATTCGTGCGTCATCATCATCAGGGACAAACACGCGCCTCCGGAGAACCCTATGTTACGCACGTAACTGAAGTTGCCTTCCTAGCTACAAAGCTACGCCTCGATACGGCTTCAATCGTCACAGCACTCTTACATGATACAGTTGAAGACACCTCGGTTACGCTCCAGGAAGTTGAGCAACAATTTGGACAGGACGTAGCGCAACTTGTTGATGGAGTAACTAAACTCAGCCAGGTCAATTTTAGCTCACGCGAAGAAGCTCAAGCAGAAAATTTTAGAAAAATGCTGCTGGCCATGTCAAAAGATATTCGTGTGCTTTTAGTCAAACTCTGTGACCGCACTCACAACATGCGCACTTTAGAATTTTTATCTGAAGCCCGGCGTTTACGCATCGCCCAGGAGACGATAGACATTTACGCTCCACTTGCCCACCGGCTGGGGATTTATTGGATGAAGTCTGAACTTGAAGATCTCTCGCTCAGACATCTGCACCCTAACCAATATGAAATAATCAAACAGAGTGTGGCCACAAAAAAACGTGAGCGTGATTTATATATCGAAGAAGTTGTACGCTTAATTTCTACAGAACTTGAACAAAATAATATCCAGGGCAAAGTTTCGGGTCGTTCTAAGAATTTTTACTCAATTTACCAAAAGATGGAGCGCTCGGGAGTTGTCTTTGATGAAATTTACGATTTAACTGCCTTTCGCATCATTGTCGGGACAACCATGGATTGTTACGCAGCACTTGGCGCAATTCATGCAGCTTGGAAGCCGATTCCCGGAAGATTTAAAGACTACATCGCCATGCCCAAACCCAATGGCTATCAATCGCTGCATACCAGCGTGATTGGCCCACGTGCAGCGCGCATTGAAATTCAAATTCGCACTGAGGGCATGCATAACGTCGCTGAAAGCGGGATTGCCGCACACTGGGTTTACAAGGAAGAAGGCGAAACAGCTCAACTTGGACAAGAAGGTCAGCAATTTACTTGGATCAAAGAACTTGTAGAATCGGGTTCACTCTTACGTGACCCCAAAGAGTTCATGTCCACGGTTAAGGCTGAACTGTTTCAACACGAGGTATTTGTCTTTACCCCGAAAGGTGATGTCTATGCGCTACAAGCTGGGGCAACTCCAATTGACTTTGCCTATGCGATTCACTCCGAGGTTGGCAATCACTGCACCGGGGCAAGAATCAATGGTCAGCAAGTTGCTCTTGATTACAAACTTAAAAATGGCGATGCCGTAGAAATCCAAACAACCACCAAGCAAGTTCCCAACAAAGATTGGTTAAACCTTGCAGTCACCACGCGCGCCAAACAGCGTATCCGTGCCTGGCTTAAGGCTGAAGAACGTAAGCGCGCCATCAGTGTCGGCAACGAAGTCTTGGCCAAAGATTTGCAGCGCATGAAGTCCACGCTGCCGAAGGTCCAAAAATCCGGCGAACTTCTCAAAGCTGCTAAAGATCTAGGCTACAGTGATGAAGAAATGATGCTCACTGATATTGGTTACGGGAAATTAACTACCACTGAAGTGATTGCCAAGCTATTTCCCGAAGAAACAAACCTTGAAGAAAAACTCAAACAAGAAACGACGATCTTACAGAAAATTTTCCAGAAAGCAGCACGCAGCCTTAAAGACAAATCGGGCATTAAAGTCAGTGGCTTTGAGGATATGGTGTTTCATTTTGCACAGTGCTGCGAACCGCTACCCGGAGATCCGCTCGTCGGCTATATTTCTCGCGGCCGAGGAGTTGTCATTCATACGCGCAATTGCCCACAAGCAACGGCCCTCGATCAGCAACGCTTGATTGAGGTTGCCTGGGACGATCAGGCTCAAGCAATACGCTCCGTAAAATTAATGGTGCGTTGTCGTGACCGTCTAGGAATCTTGGCTGAAATCACTCAAGCGATCGCTAGCCAAGGTGCAAATATCGTCACCGCTTCACTCAAAACTCGCGCTGATGGATCTTCGCTTGGTGAATTTGAAATTTCCATCTCTGGAGCAACGCAACTTGAGGCGGTCGTGAAAACGCTAGAAAAGATTGACGGCGTGATGTCAGTAGAACGTAAACGCCGCGCACAAGCCTAGCAGCAAACAATACTAAAAATTCATGGCTGCAAGAGTCGCAGCATGTTAAATCCAGTTGATGCTAGATTTTCAGGATCTCTATATTACCCTCGCGGGGATACTCATCGGCTATATCAGTTCAATCACAGGTGGACTGGGATTGATGGCTGTGCCGCTTTTAGTACATTTCGGATTGACTCCCCAAATCGCAGTGACCACCAGTAAATTTGGCGCACTGGGGATGGTGATCGGCTCACTGCTGCGCTTTTCTAAAACTAATAATATCAACCATGAGCTGGTCCCAAAGCTAGTCTTGATTCAATTTCTTGGCACATTGCTGGGTGCTTATATTTTCGTCCAGCTACCACAAGGTCCTTGGATGAAGACCGCTGTAGCTGGTTTAACCTTAATGTTATTACCAGTTACTTTTTTGAGAAACCCCAAGCAAGATTCTGAGACTGCTACTCAAGACAAATCTCAAATTGGTTATTTTTTATATTTTTTAATTTCGATCTACCTGGGCATTTATGGCGCTGGAGCTGGCCCCCTGGTCTTCATGACATTTGTGCACTGCTTTGGCTTGAGTTTAATCGCTGCAAATGCAA
>JAEUWB010000049.1 GCA_016786595.1 bacterium
GGACAATCCTGGATGGAGAATCAAAATTGATTTAGCAGAGACTAGGCTTTCTGGGCGATTTTTTGATGCTGTTCAAATCAATAATTCTGAAACAGATTGGATTGTTGTAGAAATTCAAGAAGATGCGTTTATCGGCCATGGGGATCCAAGTAAACTAGAAAAAATCGTTCAGATATTTGTTAAGTGGGCTAGCGCAGATCCAAACTGGTTATTAGCAGCAGAACCGCTCAGCGAAGCAGAGAAAGAGTAAATATTCTTTGAGTGTTTAGCTAAAGAATTGATGAAAGCATTGCAATAGGATTTTTGGATCTAAGATATGAGCCATGCGAATAAAACAAGTATAACTAAGTATGCCTTAGCTTTCATACTTTTGCTTTTCCCATTGTTGACATTTGCAGACACTGGATTCAGATTTTTCACAGATCGAGGCTTTGTAGAGTTTGCAGCGCAAGACCATTGGCCAGTGATAAAAATGCAGTCGAAATTCCCAATTGCAAAAGCTGCCTTTCAAATTCCTAATTTAAAAGAACAGGACACAGAGAATATAACGGTAATTGTGTATACGTTCTATGAACGAGGGTCAAAGGAAGCTGCAGATTCCTTTAAGAAAATAGGTACAGAATTTACAGCTCAACAACTGACTGAAGAAATATTTCAAGAATGGAAGATTTATCGGCAAAAAGATGTCCAAGCTGGCATTACGTATACGGTACTAGATGCTAAACGAAATTTCGATGCAGCAGATGCAGGCGTCCGACTTGCTTGGCCACGGTTTAATTCAAATTCGTCAGATTACGATCAGACTATGGAGAAGACATTTCACGAGGCACTACAATCTGTGAAGGTGCACACCGGCCCATACGTTCCAGCTGTTAATGAAACAATCCGTCGCCCAAAATAATCAAGCCAGCTAGTACGAAGCTAACTAGCTTGTGCCGCCTCCAACGCTAAACTTGATAAAAATAGCCTTTAAATGTATAACCCGCATTTTGGGTAGTAGATTAGAACCGTCACAATTTTATAATTCATATTGGTTTTAAGGGTTTTAGAAACTTCCTCAATATTGGGGGGAAGTGCGACATGGTTCTATCGTGTTGCACTTCTCACTGAGAAGGAAGGAAGAAAAAATCATGAGCGATAAAAGATTTACAGTTCGCGTTGCCCAAAAAGGCGACGCACTTTGTATCCTGAAGCTAATCCAAGGACACCCTTGGACTGCAAGCGTCAACAACACGCAAGACGCGGTCGAATATGCTGTGAAGAACAGCCAATTTTGCGTCGTGGCAGTCGATGACAAGGGCAAGATTATCGGGTTTGTTGCCTGTTTCTTTGATGGCTTCGTCGCAATTGCTCGGCGACTTGCTGTATCTCTAGAATGGGCAGACAGGAAAGTCGAAATCGCAAAAGCGATGTTGCAATTGGCAATCGATAGATTGCACATTGCTTTCGGTCAAGATAGCCTAGACCCCGAAAAGGGTGTGCGCCTTCAGTATTTGGCCGACCCGGGCGAGCAAGTCGAACTCGGCCTCGCGCTTGGATTCGAGGTAGTGGAGGTAAATGGCGAACCTGCTCTGCTTATGGGGCTTTGGACGGGATCAAAAGCCCAGCTCTAATCATTCCCCGCTTGACCCAGTGAGAGCCCAACACTCTCTCTGGGTCTAAAACGTTTTATAAAACCGCTATGAATTATAAACTTGTAACAACTAACTCACTAGTGCCAGCCTACTCAGCAACTAGTGAAAAATACTTTATTCTGGTGCAGGGTTACTATCCCTGACAAACTGGCAAACACCGCTCTCACATAATCCATGAATATTTTATAAGTCAGGCAACAACCATCTAAAAGTGGACGATAATATACCTGGAAGTGTATTATTTTGTTGTTAAGTATGGCGGCAAAAGTAACCCTGTACCATTAGGTGTTAGGTGCCAACTCGGTACCATCAAACAAAGCCCTGTGCCCTCAGACAAAGTCAAGGGCAATTATCCTATTACCGCTTGGCATCCAAGTAAGGTAAGAATCTCCGGAATCAAGTGTCGGAGGGCTTCATCCAATGCTAGCTCTGATATCATGTATAACCAGTTAGTAATACATGTAAATTAGTAGTTGTGGGAAATTTGCCGGCGCAGCCGGTAAAAATAACAACACACGCGACGCTCAAATCAACGCTAACCGCGCGCTACCTATTTCTTTACCTACCAAAGTGAAGAATGATAGGTATTTCCGTAACAACACGCGATGAAAGTAAATCGGGTTCCATGGAATTTAACTTACAACCAACTCTAACTGGAAACCTAATCGAGCTTCGACCACTCCTCGAAGCCGATTTTGAGGCACTCTATCAAGTTGCTTCAGACCCATTAATCTGGGAGCAGCACCCGAGCAGCGATCGATACAAGGAAAATGTTTTTAGGGAATTTTTTCAACAGGGCTTGGCCTCCAACGGTGCGCTTATCGTAATCGATCGTAAAAATCTAGAAATCATCGGCTCTTCACGCTTTTTTGGCTATGACCCAATAGACTCCCGCATCGAAATTGGCTGGACATTTCTGGCTCGAAGTCACTGGGGCGGCACTTACAACCGCGAATTGAAAACACTGATGCTTTCCCATGCGTTTCAATTTGTAGAAAAAGTTATCTTTTTAATTGGGCCAAACAATATGCGCTCAAGAAAAGCAATTCAGAAAATCGGCGCCTCCTATCTCGGCAAGCAGGTTGATCCAAAGGGTAAAGAAAGTGTTGTCTATCAGATTAGTAAGGCTGAGTTTTATAGCAGTTAAAAAGTCGCCTTTCCGGGTGCACCGTAAAGTTGCTTTTTTCTAACGCGCGCAGTATTTTTGAGGGCATGCTTAGTCTTAAAGAAATTGGACTACCAGACTTGGAAACTATGCAACTTTGGCTGAGCCAAAGTTATCAATCCTTAACCTCCTCTTTTAAACAACTTGATTCTAGTTTGGCAATTTTCGTCTTTGGGCTTGCCACGGTGATTGCTGTTTTCTTGATCATCCAGCGTTGGTTTTGGCTATTAATTTTCTTTGTCGGTGGATTAATCGCTTGCGGTGCGATGATTATTAGCGCGATGAATTTTCAGATTCTCGGCGTAGTAGTGTTTTTTATTGTAATGTTGCTGTGCTGGATTATTCGCAGTCTGATAGCGATTGACCGCCCACACAGAGACACTCACTTTAGTTAATTGATATTTCTTGATTAGCAAGTTAGACTGGCTCTGTCGTTGTTTGCCTGATCTTTTAAATGATTTCTAGAGTAGCAAGATAAGGCTTGCTTTATCGCTGAGATGCTTAGCAGTAAAGCAAGTGCATAGATTATCAGGTTTTTTACCATTCAGATCCCTGCCAGTGGATAGTTATTTGTGAATTTTCCAAATAACTATCCACTGGAGGTAACAATGGATCAACAAGAACTCAATGGAAGGCTCCTTCGCGGGGCAATGACAAATGACATCGGGATGATGGAAGCTGCTCTAGGTGACGGAGCTAATCTCGCGGCCGTTCGCGAGATAGATGGTGCTAGCGTGCTGATGCTAGCGCAAACCTTAAAGGCAATTGACTTTCTTCTTTCTCAACCAGGGATAGGCGAAGTCATTAATGCGGTAAACCGTTTTGGCGCTAACGCCATCATGGTTCATCTTCGAGGTGGCCGAGCGAAGATTATCCAGGCTTTGCTTGATGCTGGAACTGACCCAGAATACATTGCGCCAGGAATGATCGAAGGTATGCCTGGACGAACTGCGTTGAGTATGACCAGTGTCCCGATTGGCAGAGCGCCCATACGGCCTTATCCCAATAGCGCAAGAATTGCCAGACTACTCCAAACGGCGATTGCAAAAAAGACGGCTGAGCGAGAGGCTGCTCTGGTCTAAGGTTCGTTCGCTACAGGTGGGCAGTGCATAGGTTTTTCCATTAATGGTTTACAATCTGTGCACTTGCTCACTTTTGACGTTCTATTTTTAACATGTAAAACTCTCTAATATGGAATTCCCTGCAAAATTGTCTCAAGCGCCAAGATTTAAATTGGCACACCTACCAACCCCAATTGAAAAACTCACACGCTTCAGCGCAAAATTAAATGGCCCAGAGATTCACATCAAACGTGATGATCTAACTGGACTTGCCACGGGCGGAAATAAAACTAGAAAACTTGAGTTTTTAATTGCCGACGCTCTAAAGCAAGGAGCTGATACGGTAATTACTGCCGGCGGTCCTCAGTCAAATCACTGCAGGCAAACTGCCGCCGCTTGCGTGCGCGCAGGATTAGCATGTCACCTCGTCTTTGGCGGCACACCAAGTGATACACTAAACGGCAATCGTTTTCTTGATCACTTGCTCGGCGCCAAAGAACATTGGACGCCAAAAGGCACACGCGAAACTAAAATGGAAAGCCTTGCCGAGGAACTTCGTAAGGCAGGGAAAAAACCATACCTCATTCCCGTTGGGGGCTCTAATTCAGTTGGATCCTTAGGCTACATTTTTGCGATGTATGAACTTGCCACCCAGATTCACGAGCAGAATCTAGACTTCACGCATATTGTCTTTGCTACAAGTTCTGGCGGCACTCAGGCCGGCATGGTCGTTGGCGCTAAATTAGCAAATCTCAAGCAAAAACTTGTCGCCATCAGCATTGACCAGGTCCCAGACGGGACGAGTGATTTTAACTATAAAAAATTCGTTTTTGATGTTGCGCAAAAAATTAATCACGACTTGCAACTTGGCTTAACGCTCAATCCAGAAGACTTTTCCATGGATTACAATTATCTTGGAGGGGGTTACGGCGTTGTTGGCGACCCGGAGCGAGAATCAATTCATCTTTTAGCAAAGACCGAAGGAATTTTAGTCGACCCAGTTTATGCCGGTCGAGCCCTGGCAGGACTGATCGATAAAATTCGAAAAAAAGAATTTTCTAAAAACGATAAAATTCTTTTTTGGCACACAGGCGGTGAAACCGCACTGCATGCTTATGTGGAAGAATTAAATAATTATTAGCTTACTGCTGACTTAAAGTCTTGACCGCAAGCTTTCCACTTTCAACGCCAATCTCAACTAAGGATCCGTCAAGAATCGTTCCGGCAATAATGCCCTTACCAAGTGCTGTCTCGAGATTTCTCTGCAGGTAGCGCTTAAGCGGACGCGCTCCGTAGATTGGGTCGTAGGCTTCTTTAGCAATAAAGTCCTTAGCCGCGTCAGTCATCGACAAGCGAATATGCTTATCAGCTAAACGCTTTTCGATTTCGCCAATTTGAAGATCGACAATTTGTCGAATTTCGCTTTGCTGTAGCGGCTTAAACAAGATAATTTCGTCAACGCGATTTAAGAATTCCGGTCTAAAGTGCGCACGTAAATCAGCCATCACGGATTTTCTTGCCGGTTCATTAATTGTTCCGTCATCATTAATGCCTGCGAGTAAATATTGGCTCCCAATATTTGAAGTCATAATAATTACTGAGTTTTTAAAATTTACAACTCGACCTTGCGAATCCGTAACGCGACCATCGTCGAGAATCTGCAAAAGCACGTTAAATACTTCGCTGTGTGCTTTCTCGATCTCATCAAATAAAATCACAGAATAAGGTTTGCGACGCACCGCCTCTGTAAGCTGACCACCTTCTTCAAAGCCAACATAGCCCGGAGGGGCTCCAATCAGGCGCGACACGGAATGCTTTTCCATGTATTCGCTCATATCAATGCGCACGATATTTTCTTCAGAATCAAACAAGGACTCAGCCAGAGCTCGTGCAAGTTCAGTTTTTCCAACTCCGGTTGGTCCAAGGAAAATAAACGAACCATTCGGTCGCTTTGGATCTTTAATTCCCGCACGTGAACGCAGCACTGAATCAGCGACAAGAGACACTGCTTCGTCCTGACCGATCACGCGCTGGTGCAAAATATTTTCTAGTTGAAGGAGTTTTTCGCGTTCGCCTTCGACAAGTTTTGTCACAGGAATCCCCGTCCATTTGCCGACGATTTCAGCGATTTCTTCTGCTGTGACTTCTTCGCTTAGTAAACGTTTGCCTTTGCCAACGTTAGCTTTTTCTTCTTCTGCCTTAAGACGCTTTTCTAGCTCGGGAAGTTTCCCGTGTTTAAGTTCAGCAGCTTTATTCAAGTCATATTTTACTTCGGCATTTTCGATTTGTTTTCTTACTGCTTCAATTTCTTCGCGCACTTTACGGACAGCTTGAATTGCCTGACGCTCAGCTTCCCACTGCACGCGCATTGCTGTTGTTTTTTCTTTTACATCAGCTAGTTCCTTACGCAGTTCTGCTAGGCGCACTTTGCTAGCTTCATCTTTTTCCTTCTTTAAAGCCGCTTCTTCGATTTCAAGCTGCATTAGCCGGCGCGTAACTTCATCAAGCTCAGCTGGCATTGAGTCAATTTCAGTGCGAATCATCGCACAAGCTTCATCCACTAAGTCAATGGCTTTGTCGGGCAAGAAACGCTCTGTGATGTAGCGATTAGAAAGTGTTGCCGCAGAGACAAGCGCGTTGTCTTGGATATTCACACCATGATGAATTTCAAAACGCTCCTTGAGGCCACGCAAGATTGAAATCGTGTCTTCAACACTAGGCTGGTCGACCATGACCGGTTGGAAGCGCCGCTCAAGTGCAGCGTCTTTTTCAATATACTGGCGGTATTCATCTAGAGTAGTTGCCCCAATGCAGTGCAATTCGCCACGAGCCAGAAGCGGCTTAAGCATATTCCCAGCATCCATCGAACCTTCGGTGCGACCCGCGCCGACGATTGTATGCAGTTCGTCGATAAAAAGAATAATGCCACCTTCAGACTGCTTCACCTCTTGCAAGACTGCTTTTAAGCGTTCTTCAAACTCGCCGCGATACTTTGCACCAGCAATTAATGCCCCCATGTCGAGGGCAAAAATCTTTTTATCTTTTAGTGTTTCAGGCACGTCACCGCGCACGATGCGCCCTGCCAAGCCTTCGACAATTGCTGTTTTTCCAACTCCAGGTTCACCAATCAAGACCGGATTATTTTTAGTTTTGCGAGAAAGTACGCGAATCACGCGTCGAATTTCTGAATCGCGTCCAATCACGGGGTCAAGTTTACCTTGTTGTGCTTCGCTAACCAGGTCCCGACCATATTTGGCTAGTGCTTCGTAAGTGGCTTCGGGGTTTGCGCTCGTGATGCGTTGATTCCCACGAACCTCGAGTAAGATTTTTAAAAATTTGTCTTTTGTAATGCCATGCTTTTTGAAGATGCGGTTAATTGCCGAGTCAGGTTCATCGAAAAAAGTCAGAAAAATGTGCTCAACCGAAATGTATTCGTCCTTGAGTTTCTTCGCATGCTCTTCAGCGGCAGTTAGTAGTTTAGCGAGGTGCTGAGAGATGTAGACCTTACTCGGGTCACTTCCCGGTCCAGAGACAGCGGGACGTTTTTCCAGTTCTGCAACTACGTCTTTGGTTAAGCTTGTAAGATTCAGGCCGAATTTAGCAATCAAGCGTGGGATTAAGCCGTCTTGCTGCTCAAGTAGTGCTAATAAGAGATGCTCGCCATCGACCTCGACATGGCGCATACGCGTAGAGACGCTTTGTGCAGCTTGAAGAGCTTCTTGGGAACGTTGTGTAAAGCGGTTGATGTCCATGGTGTCTAGATAAGCACTAGTAACTACGATTTCAAGTGGTTTTTAGAAATATTTGTCCGTTAGTTAGGATTATTTATTTGAAGCAAAAAAAGTCCTAAAAAGATCAATCTGGACCTATCCAGGGCATGGTTCCTAATACAACTTTTCGTATATCGCCTTCGTGGCAATTACGCGCTTCACGTAATCACGCGTTTCTGGGTAGCCAATAAATTCGATCCAAACCTCTGTCCCTACATCAGGTGTGCGGCTAAGCCAGCGATTAACTGCTGCAGGTCCGGCATTGTAGGCGGCGATTGCCTGGACTTCATTGCCCGAAAATTGCTTGAGTAATTGTTTGAAATATTGTGCTCCAAGTCTGATATTGGTGCTCGGGTCATAGATGTTACCAGAAAATTTAGGGTTAAGATCTAAGACGGTTTTATCCATTAACTGTAATAAGCCCTTAGCTCCAGCTTTTGATTCTGCTTCCGCATTAAAAGCACTCTCAGTGCGCATTAATGCGGTTAATAGTTTCGGGTCCAAGCCATTAGCAACGGCTGCTTGTTTGATTTGTTCTTGATACTCTTGCGGGTATAGAATCTCTAAGACTGCTCGTCTGCAACAGCTGTCAAGTTTGCTGTATTCAAGCTGGTTTGTTTCTCGGAAAATTTTAAGCAGTGCAGCGCTTTCGGTAATTAAATATTGTTGAGGGCTAATGGACTTAAGAATCGTCAGCCGCTGTAGTTCGCGTTTAAAGGTTTCTGTATTTAATGCCCCATCAATTGGATAACGGAAATTCACTTCGTGTTGCGCGAGGTCTTTTAGTCCTGCCGTTTTTAGTTGCTCAACTAAAGTAGTTAATGCTGGATCAATACTCGTTAAGCAAGGGGTGGCTTTGTTGCTTGACCCCGAACATTCAAAATTTATTGCGCTTGGTTGCGCTAAGAGTGAATAATAATCGGGCATCCAATCTTGCTCGGGTTGATCGTTAGCTTCTGTTTTAGGCACTCCGGTTTGACCCTGCGGCGCAAATTTTTCTGGATTAGTCTTTCTGGCCCAAAATCTTGCGTGTAAAAATTCGCTTTGAGCGTTTGGCAACTCCCGGGCAAGTTTTTCCATCGCCTCAAAATTATCAAGCGCTTTTTGTGTTTCATTATTCTGGCGATACAACCAGGCAAGTCGTCCAAAGGCGCGCACCTTGGTCAGGCCGTCCGGGAGTAACCGAATCGAACTCAGATAATTTTCCTCTGCATCTTTCAGCTCCTTAAGTTCTTCATAGATGCGTGCCTCAACATAATGCGCCTCTCCTAGTAGTGGGCTTTTGGGGAAGCGTTCCTTGAGCTGCGACAGAAAAGTTAAGGCCCGGTCGTGGTCGTTAATATTCCAGGCGTTGTTTGCAATCCGTAAAATTGCCTCGTCTGCTGCCCCTTGTGGCCCGTCGGCACTAATTGAAAGTAGTAGTTGGTCGGCTGCGTCATTTTGCTGCTGCAAGCGTAAAAACTTTTCTGTAAATAATTTCAATTGGAATTGTGCTTGCACGTCTTTTTCGCCGTAAGCTTGTGCCAGTGATTTAATTAAATTAATGCCCGCTTCGTCATGCTTCTCTTTGAGTAGCAGCTTTAATTCATCAACTGCAGCAACGGGGTCATTAATCAGCCAGTCCTGGTTATGCTCAAGTGCCAGATGCAGTGCCTGACGGGCTTGAAAGGATTTGGGAAATGCTGTGCGTAAAGATCTTAGTTCCTTGAGGGCGGACAAGACGTCTCCGGCGCGAATCAGGCTTTTTGCGCGGAGCAGTGAAAAGCGTGGTAATAAATCTTGTCGGCGAAAACGATTAATTTGCTTAAAAATGCTAGTCTGGTCAGCTGCAGAAAAGTCTAAATTTTGAATCTCCGCGATTTCTAATTTTAGAATCTGTGCTTCGATGCTGGCCGAACTTTGTTTTCCTATTTTCCCGAGCAATTGAAGAGCGCTATCGTATTGTTCTTGGACAAATAATGTTTTAGCTAAACCTAGCTTCGTCCAATCTGAGAATTCAGCGCTTTTACTGGCGCGTGTAAATTCAATTAATGCTGATTTGGCATCACCTTGACTTAAAGCCGCAAAGCCCTTGGCGATATAAGTTGTGCTGGGTTCGGAAACACGCTGCTTGAGGTAGAGCGTTAAAGCAACAACTATCAACCCTAGCGCCAACCAGAGCCAGGCAGAGCGTTGCTGCTGTTTTGAGCTAAAATTATTGCTCCCCAGATAGCGGTTTTGACTACGAGTGCTGAAGATTGAGCGCATTCTTCTGATTCTCACCTTGCCTATTGAACCTAAAGCAAAAGGATAGTAGAAGGGCAAGCTTTCTGCCATACCTACAGTTATATGTTTGATAAAATTCAGATTCTAGAAAAGCGCTATGCTGAACTCACGGAAATGCTCGGTGATCCGAGTGTGGTTTCCGACCGCGGCAAATTTCGCGAACTTTCTAAAGAGCACTCCGACCTTGCGCCGATTATTGTCTGCGCTGATAATCTCAAAAAAACTGAAGCTGCCCTCGAAGTCAATAAGGAACTCTTGCGCGAAACAGACGATGTGGAATTGCGCGAGCTTGCTCAAGAAGAGCAAAGTGGGCTGAGGCTGCAAATCGAAAACCTGCAAAAGGAATTGATCGAATACTTACTGCCTAAAGATCCTAACGATGAGAAGAATACGATTATCGAAATCCGTGCGGGCACTGGAGGTGATGAAGCAGGACTTTTTGCCGGTGAGCTTTTTCAAGCCTTCGCCAAATACGCTGAGAAGCGTCGCTGGAAAGTGGAGATTTTGTCTGTCTCTGATGCGACAGTTGGCGGCTATAAGGAAGTAATTTTTCAAATCATTGGTAAAGGCGCATTCAGTGCTTTTAAGTACGAAAGCGGTGTGCATCGAGTGCAACGTGTGCCCAAAACTGAAACGCAAGGCCGCATTCACACCTCGACTATTACCGTAGCCGTATTGCCTGAAGCTGAAGAAGCCGATGTGGAACTTTTAGATAAGGATTTACGAATTGACGTATTCCGGTCTTCTGGACCGGGTGGGCAAAGTGTAAATACAACTGACTCTGCGGTGCGCGTGACGCATATTCCCTCAGGTTTAGTGGTGACGTGCCAAGATGAGAAGTCGCAAATCAAGAATAAGGCTAAAGCGCTGAAAGTTCTGCGTGCACGCTTACTCAATCAAAAGCAAGAAGCCCTTGACGCTGAGCGTCGCGACAATCGTAAATCCCAAATCGGCACAGGTAGCCGCTCGGAACGCATTCGCACCTATAATTTCCCGCAAGGCCGTGTCACCGACCATCGCATCGGACTCACACTCTACCAAGTAGATCTTGTCATGGCAGGAGACCTCGACTTAGTAATTGTTCCACTTCAAGATTATGCCCGTGAAGAAGCGCTACGCGCTGAAACTGGCCAACCTGCAAAAGCCCCGACAAAGGCCGCAGATGACAGTGACGAGGATTGATCTTTTTAGAAAACTTGCCGCAAGCCTGAAGGAGAATCCTGAGCAGGAGGCGCAGTGGATTTTGGCTCATGTTCTAGGGATCGATCAACACCAACTCTTAAGCGATTTTGGCGCAGAACTTTCTGTGGCACATCAGGCGGAATGCTTACGCATTCAAGGGGAGCGTTTAGCCGGAAAACCTTTGGCCTATGTTCTCGGCGAGTCCGAGTTCTGGGGACGTAAATTTAAGGTTAGCCCGGCGGTTTTAATTCCGCGTCCCGAGACAGAAGAGCTAGTGGAACTTGCCCTGAAGTATTTAGCAAATACTGGTGGAGTGGATGTAATTATTGATGTCGGCACAGGCAGCGGAGTTATTGCGATCACGCTTGCGCTGGAGAGCAATACTCCAAAAGTCTACGGTTTAGAAATTAGTCCCGAAGCGCTTGTGATTGCTCGGCAGAATGCTGCGCTCAACGTAACCGAATTTTTGGGTAAATCAACTACACTTACTTTTTTGGAAAGCAATTTGCTTGAAAAGTTGGATACTTCAGATTTGGGTGATCAAGGGGTAAAGCGCGCATTAATTGTTGCCAATTTGCCATATGTCTCTACTACAGAAGAACTTCCAGTTTCGGTGATTGACTTCGAACCAAAGCTTGCCCTTTTTGCCGAGTCAGATGGTTTAGCCTTGGTTGAGAGGCTTTTAGTAGAAGTTCAGGAGCTAGCTTCAGGCTTAAAGTCAGTCAATTCTCCTAAAGCATTACTGCCCGAAGAAACCTGCATTTTCCTTGAAATTGGATATACGCAGGCAAATCGTGTAGTATCGACGGCTCTAAAGCTGGGGTATGGCAAAACTGAGATTTTCCAGGATTTATCTGGGAAAGATCGTTTCGTATTAATTAAACGTTAAAACGCATGGAATCATTAATTATTAAAGCTGGAAATCCACTTCGTGGAGAAGTCAAGGTGTCTGGAGCTAAAAACTCAGCCCTGCCTTTAATGATTGCAACTCTGCTTTCACGCGAAACTTGCGCACTTTCGAACGTCCCCAATCTTGAAGATATCCATGTGATGGTTAGATTGCTCCGTTCCTTTGGGGCAAAAGTTGAATTCAAGGGACAGACCCTTAAGGTTACTGCTTCAGATTTAACTTCCAGTGCGGCGCCATACAGTCTTGTAAAATTAATTCGCGCTTCATTTTGGGTTTTAGGACCTTTGGTCGCACGCACAGGCTATGCGCGAGTGGCGCTTCCTGGCGGGGATGCAATTGGCACTCGCCCTGTCGATCTACATTTAAAAGGTCTACAGCAATTTGGCATCGAAGTGCGCCAAGAACATGGCGCAGTAATTGCTGAAGCACCTGGCGAGCTTACTCCTGCAGAAATTAATCTTGAATTCCCATCTGTGGGCGCAACGCAACATTTGTTATTAACTGCCGCACTTGTGCCGGGAGTAACGACGATTCGAGGAGCCGCGCGCGAGCCGGAAATTTCAGAAGTTGCTGAGTATATCTCTGCGATGGGCGCTCACGTTGAAGGTATTGGCGAGAGCACATTAAAAATTCATGGCACCAAAGAACTAGGAAGTGTTACGCGTTCAATTGGCGGCGACAGAATCGAGGCTGCCACCTACTTAATTGCCGGAGCAATGACAGGTGGAAATGTCACTGTGCAGGGGATTAGCCCTAACTATCTCGGTGCAACCTTAGATCTACTTGAAAAAATGGGCTGTGAAGTCATGACCAAAGACCATAGCGTTACGGTCAGTCAGAGTGGGGGCTTGCAGCCAGTTTCCTTTCATACCGGACCATTTCCGCAAACTGCTACCGACGTGCAGCCACTTTTTATGGCGGCCTTGACCATGGCAGCTGGAAAAAGTGAAATCGAGGAAACGGTTTTTGAAAATCGCTTTGGCCATGTTGCCGAGTATCGTCGGCTTGGAGCAAAGATTTCAACCCATGGGGGCAAGGCTATCATCGAAGGCGGAACGCTACTAAGTGGTGCCCCGGTAGAAGCGCGAGATATTCGCGCCGCGGCAGGTCTTGTTTTGCTGGGACTTGTTGCGCAAGGGGAAACTGAAATTCAAGAAATCCACCACCTCGACAGGGGGTATGATTCTTTAGTCGATAAATTCAAAAGTTTAGGCGCGAATCTAAAACGTGTGCCCTTGATTGATGGCCGCGAAATTGTTGTCGGTTGCTGACGACCATGAAACAAATTCCACTTCGATTAGAACAGTCAAGCTATAACGCAGAGCGCTTTTTTGTGCTGCACAGTGGAGTGATCACGGCTTACGAAGCTTTAATGCAGTTAGTCGAGAGTCTGGTCTTAGTTGAAAGGAAATTTGCCCCTGTTTTTATTTACGGCCAATCAGGAACCGGAAAGAGTCATTTTTTAAGTGTAATTCTTGAGCGCGCTCGAGAGCTTGGCGTACTAGAGTTACTGAGTTACTTTGATCAAAATCTTGGTGCGCATGAAGATTCTTGGGCTTCTGAATTTGTTGCAAAATATGAAAGTGTAAAAGCTCAAAATGGCCTGATGATCATTTGCTCGCAAGTGCACCCTAGTAAATTCTCCACTAATCCACACATTCAAAGTCGTATTCAAACCACGGAGATTTTGGAACTAAATTTTCCTACTAGCGTAGAGTTAAAGCCGATTTTAGAGGCGATTTTGACAAAGCGGGGCTTAAAGCTACCGCAAGATATGCTGGATAAAATTGCCAAGCACAGCACTCGAGACCTTTTGTCATTCGACGTTGTTTTTAGTAGGCTTAACGAACTTTTACTTGAAGACAGTAAATCATTGCGATCGCAACACGGTCGCAAACTTGTAAGCTCGGCATTGAAATTCGGCTTGCAAGATAAACTTGGAGGATAAAATAATTGTATGAGCGCAAGACGTGTTGTCATTACTGGATTGGGGATGTTAAGTCCTGTTGGTAACGATGTAAAAACTTCATGGCAAAATCTCACTTCTGGTGTCTCGGGCGTTGCTCGCATTGCCGGCTTTGATGCGTCCAATCAAACTAGCCAAATTGCTGCCGAAGTGAAAAATTTTCAACCCAATATGCCCCCAGCTGAGGCCAAGCGTTACGACCGCTTCTCGCTCTTTGCTTTGAGCGCTGCAGAGGAAGCTTGGAACGATTCCGGATTAAGTAGCGCAAGCTATGACCCAACGCGTTTTGGCGTGATTTTTGGCATCGGCATCGGCGGGCTCCCGGTCATGGAAGAAAACTGTAGGGCGCTTTTTGAAGACGGACCAAGGAAAGTCTCTCCGTTTTTAATTCCCAAAATGATTTCTAACCTTGGCCCAGGAAACGTGGCCATTAAATACGGGCTACAAGGTGTTAACTATACAGTGACGAGTGCTTGCACTTCAGGAACGCATGCCATTGGTGAAGCTTTCCGTATGATTCGTGATGGATTGCAAGACGCCTTGATTACTGGTGGCATGGAAGCTTCAGTTACTCCGCTTGCAGTTGCAGGCTTTGCTCGAATGAAAGCACTTTCTACTCGTAATGATGATCCCACCAGGGCAAGTCGACCTTTTGACCGTGACCGCGACGGCTTCGTGATTGCTGAAGGCGCTGGAATTTTAATTCTGGAAGAGCTTGAAGCTGCAAAAAAACGTGGCGCGAAAATTTATGCAGAAGTTGTTGGTTACGGATTTTCCTGTGACGCGCATCACATTACGGCCCCCGCAGAAGATGGAGCAGGCGCAAGAAACTGTATGAAGGGCGCGCTTAACTTTGGTAAGCTAAACACAACCGACGTGACTTACATCAACGCTCACGGCACTTCTACGCCGATTAATGACCCGGCAGAGACTGCGGCAATTAAAGCTGTTTTTGGTGAACATGCTAAAAAAGGACTGATTGTAAGTTCAACGAAATCAATGACCGGGCATGCTCTCGGTGGAGCAGGTGGCTTGGAAGGAGTAATTCTTGCCAAGTCAATTCAAACCAGCATCATTCCGCCGACAGTTAATCTGGAAAACCCCGACGAAGGCTGTGACCTTGATTACTGTGCTAACACTGCGCGCGAGATCGGCGTAAATGTTGCGATTTCGAATTCCTTTGGATTTGGTGGAACCAATGCAACAATCGCATTTAAGAGGTTCAACTAATGTCCACAGAAGCGCTGCTCAGAGTTAGAAGCTTCATCAGCGGCTCTGGAATGAATGTTCCCGACCGTGTTGTGCCAAACACTCACTTTGCCTCTTATCTTGAGACCAGTGATGAGTGGATTCGCGAGCGCACGGGTATTAAAGAACGCCGTTGGACCGATGATCCCAGCCTCACTGCATCTGAGCTTGCTCTACCTGCCGCAGAACAAGCTTTGAAGAAAGCCGGACTTACTGCTTCAGATATTGACGGAATTGTTTTTGCGACGGTTACTCCCGATGCAGTATTCCCAAGCTGCGCCTGCTTGCTTCAGCAAAAATTAGGCATCGGGCCTTGCCTGGCTTTTGATTTGAATGCTGTTTGTTCGGGGTTTGTTTACGCATTAACGGTTGCTGATTCTTTTATCCATCGTGGCATTTGTAAAAACGTCCTTGTCGTTGGCTCGGAACTATATAGTAAAATTGTAAATCCCAATGATCGCTCAACCTGCGTCTTATTCGGTGACGGGGCTGGGGCCGTTGTCTTGTCAGCCCATGCTCAGACACTGGAAACAACTTCCAAGAATTCTAAAACTACACGCGGCATTTACTTAAGCGAACTTCATGCTGATGGGAATTATAAAACAATTCTTTCTTGCGCACCCGATGGTGGAACCGCTAAAGACGCAGTCCAGGTTACGCCACCTGCAGACGACAGAAACTACATTCTCATGGCGGGCAAGGAAGTCTTTAAGCTCGCTGTGCGCGGCATCGCTGAAGTTTCTTCTAACGTTTTACGGAGAACAGGTTTCACGGTTTCTGATGTCGATCTTTTTGTTGTGCATCAAGCCAATCAACGCATCATCCAATCTGTGGCAAAGCAACTTGATATTCCCGATCAAAAAATCCCCATGAATGTTGAGCGCTATGGCAATACTAGCGCTGCAAGTATTCCACTATTGCTAGCTGAACTTGAAGCTGAAGGGCGGTTGAAGCCTGGTATGCTGGTGCTGCTCTCCGCGTTCGGCGGCGGAGTTACATGGGGTGCTACGCTCCTCCGCTGGTAATCGAGGGGCATATTTGAGCAAATACTTCGTTGCGGAAGATTTTTTCTCTGCCTCGTTTATTATAATAAAGTCGGCATCGAAAAAAATTTCCGCGCCTCGTCTTTGCCTCAAATTTGACCCTCGATTGCACTATCTAGTCCTCGCAATCTTTCTTCCTCGTCTTCAGCTTAAATCTGTTCGCTTTTTATATTGCCGGGTCCAAAAAAATTAATCTGCCTCGTCTTTCACTAAAAATTCTCTTCCAGATAGACATAATCAGTGTTTAAACGTTTTTACTTTCCGCGCCTCGTTCCTTGCCTTGAGTCCGTCGAAAGGTTCAGCTCAAATCTGTTCGCTTTTAATCGGCATTGAAAAATACGCATTAGCCGTCTTTGCGAGCGACCCAAACGAAGTTTGGGGAAGCGTGGCAATCTGTTCACCGCACAATGTCATCTTGAGTCGAAGGCACGACGAGGTCTCCAAATAGACTAAGCTGGGCACTCAGTCTAAAACCGCTCAACAATGGAGTTGGTATCTAAGCGAAGATTTTTTTTGGATTTGATATCAGCTACAATCGTAGTGAAAAAAGACTTTGAAGTCTGAGCAAAGCCAGCTTGGTTAAGATTTGGAACAGCTTTAGCTATCAGATCTTGCGTTGGCAATAAATTTGTCGACAGCGCGCTCAGTTTTGAAAAACTACCTTTGTCGAGCTCCTGAACTGAAAGATTTCTCGTCCAATCATGCCATGTTTGCTGGAAATCAATAGCCTTGATTTTGCGAGCCGTATCTTTATCGAGAACGGTCCCGGCAAGAAAAGACAAGTCACGCTTAAGTTGAGAACTCATTGCACCCGCAAATTTATCAGACAGCAATGTTGCTTTAATCTGCTCGACAAGCTTTCCAGCATCACGGTCTAAATCTGATAATAAATTCTCAGCAGCAGCAGGGCTTGAGGAAATTAAAAAAATCAGAAAATAAGCGGAAAATTTAGTTTTCATAGGTTGTTTATTATGCAGCTATATATGCATAAATAGACTAATAATGTCTAAGCAATAGAATTTATTCAATTTTTTCAGATGTTTATGATAATTTAATTTACAACTACACTGCTCGAGAGCTTGCATCTCAACTCTAGGGCCAGTTAATTTTTTAGAAGGTATTACAGCTATGAAATTTCGTTATTTTCTCACCTCAATTTTTTTTGCTTTTTCCTCGTGCGTTCATATCGATCCGGTGTCGGTTCAGGCTAAAGCCGGGGCTCCTGCTTCAGCAGATGTTGCTGATATAAATATTCCGCTTGATTCGACTAAGCCAATTTATTCGCTAGTTGTTGAATCAATTAGCATTCCAACTTCTTCTGTGAAAATTGATTCGAAGATTACAAAAGAGAAGGCATCCGAAGAATCTACAGTAACGATTTCACGCAGTAGCGATGAACGTGGCAAGGCGGAAATCGACGCGCAGCTTGTCAGCGCGCTTGCAGGCGTTGGAAACTTTAGAGTCATTGATGCCAAAACCTACCGTGAAAATCCAGCTGCAATAACAGCGGGTAATGATGGGATATATGTTGTCCGCGCGCTAATGACCGAATATGCAACTATGAGTGAGGGGCAGTCTCAAAGAATAAATTACTTTCCGTTTGGTCATTATGCCAAAAATGCTAAAACTGGAATGTGTGCTTTTGATATAAGCATTACGGAAGCAAAAACTGGAGTAGTCGTGGGGTCATTTCGTAGTGCCGGCACCTTTGCTTCGCAAAAGAAAAGCAGCTCTCAGGGAATAGTCTTGCCAATAGCGCAGCAACATGTTTTTGCGCAAAGTGTGCTTGATCAAGCTACGCGTGTTGCCCTAAATGAAGCGGCCGTTAAAGCGCGTGAAACTCTTTTTGCTAGACGACCTTAAAAATGAAACGCTATTTAATTGCTTGCGCAGTTCTTTTTACTGGATGCATTGCGTCTAAGATTGCTGGCTTATCTGATGACTTGCAAGATTTAGAAAAACGAAAGCGGTATGCTAGCGCGATCGAAACCTGTCAGCGCGAAACGCAGCGCGTTGCTGTCTCGGCTGAAACTTACCGTAGAAATCCAAGTTCTGCTGAGCCACAATCTGCAGTTTATGCTGAATGCCTAGGACGTGAGTATCAGAAGAATCCAGACCTTAAAGATATCCAGCAACAGTACGCCAGTGCTTTAATTGGACATGCTATGCTCTTGTCAGGGATGAAGCGCTGCAAACAAGCTGTTGCTCAAGCTCAGGAAGGATTACAAACATATAATGACCCAGATTGTGTTTCACCGCTGTGCCAAGCTTATTTAGGCTCTGCAAGTTATGTGTTTAATGCCTGTGGAGAAGGAAAGCTCGCTAAGAAATATCAAGAGTATACCTATGCGCAATCTCGTGGTGCTGGCCAAGATCAACCTGGCACGCTCTATGGTTTTCACCGCGGGATGGAGCTTGCCCAAACGTACGCTACGCAAAAGGAAGACGAAAAGGCTGTCGCGTTGGGACTTGAAATTTTGGGTACGATTAAGGTTGAAAACTATTTCGCCGCAGGACGTGGCTTATCTCCACTGATTTTATTCTCACAAAGTGCTGCCCGACTTGGGCGTAAGGCTGAGTTACTGCGTTTCTTAGGTTTTATTGATGAGCTTTCGATGACTTGTCCAACTTTGGAATCACTCGAAGAAGTTCGTAAAGGGTTAAATCTAACGAAAAGTCTTGCCTCACAAAAAGGCATTACTGCGGCCGGGTTGCTGATTGATAAAATCTTACTTGCTTATCGCCAGTGGACTGTTAACGAGTCTTCGCGCTGGATGGAAAAACATAAAGATGAAATTGATTTTACTCAGTGGTAGTTCTTTAGTGCTGCGATAATTTCATCTCGAGCAGATTCTAATGCAACGCGCACAGCAGCTGGCAGTGTGCTACTTGCCGAAGATCCGACCATGGTTTCAGCTCGCCTCTCAATTTCTCTTTTTGCTTCCGTATAGGTTCCGCGGACAGGTAAAGATTTAATTACTCTGCCAGATTTGCCATCAATTAATGTAATATCAATCGCAACTGCGGCCTCTATTTTTGAGCTGCTGTATTTAGTAGGCACTGGAATGCCGGTATGACCTTCAATCATGCTTGAAGCCATAAATAACGGCGCAGAGAGTAGTAGGGAAATGGGATCGTTGACGTTTGCTCCTCCAACTGAAAAATCTTCAACGATCGCTGCTGGGTTAAACTCCGTAATCATGGCTCGAATAATATATGGCCCTTTTTCACCAGAGCGCATTTTGACATTAATACCGCCGACCGAAGACTTTTTTACAAATCGCTTGTCGACTAAAGAGAGTTCTGTCGATTCTGCTAGTGTTGAAAGGAACTGTTGATAGAGATAGTCCCGAGGTTGATAATGCTCCTCGATCCCAAGTAATTTAGTTGTGTTGTATGTAGATGATTTTTTATTACCTTCCAACCTGACGGCGCCTTTTAAGATTAAAGGTTCTAAGTAAAGCACGTAAGGGCTAGTTGATTTAATCGTGGTAGCGGGGTCGCTTATTACGTGCCCTGATGGCTCTCGTGTCGAATGGTTTGCGCTACAGGCAAAGAAGATTAAGGCTGTTAATAGGCATAGGGCTTTTTTCATAAGGACTTTAAAATTCTATTTGCTCCTTGCGCTAGCACTTCTTGGACCGCAGCATTAATTGCTTTTAATCGATCCGTTTTGCTTGAATAGGCAAAGAGCGACCCTAAAGTGCTTGAACTGCCAAAATCGGAGCCGACCGAGAATGCAGCTAAATACCGACCATACTCTTCGTCGACAACGGAAAAATCAATCCTGAGTGACCCTTGTTCGCTTTTGCTAGAAATCCAAGCTAATCCAAAAAAAGCTCCACTTAAATTTAACTCGTCACTGCTGCCGATCAAGGCGAACTCAGTAATTGTTGCACGAACGCGATATTTCGCTTGATCTACGCCAACAGGATCACCAAATAATCCTCCGCCAGTCATCACTCGATAGCCCCCTTCACGAGTAAGTGCGTTACCGAATGCTGTCGCTAAATCATTTGGGTGTAACATTGGATAAAGTTGATTGCCGACTACTAGTGTTGAATAACGCACGCCATCTTTAGTTGGGATTTTAAATGATTGCGATGCGTTGCTGCCGCACAAATATTCACCATTACACAAGGCCCGACTAGTTTGTTCCGGGATTGGTGCGACAAAGCGCACTGGTTCAACGACTATCAAAGGTGCTGCGCTCAGTTGTGAGGTAGTTGCTACGAGGCAAAATATCAATGAGAAAGTATGCTTCAACACTTAAATCTTCTCGTAAGCCTTAGCTAAACTATTCGCAATCTCATCAGCACTGCGCCCTTCGATCTCATGACGCGGCATCATGTGCACGACTTTGCCGTCTTTTAAAATTGCAACAGCAGGTGAGGAGGGTGGGTAGCCAATAAAATACGTGCGCGCCTGCTCTGTCGCTTCTTTATCTTGGCCAGCAAATACAGTGTAGATTTTTTCTGGGCGCTTTGGTGACTTGAGCGACATCACTACGCCTGGACGAGCACCACCTGCAGCGCAGCCACAAACCGAGTTCACAACAACCATCGCAGTGCCGGCCATGTTTTTTAGTGCTTTGTCTACTTCTTCTGGAGTTCTTAATTCTTGAACTCCCGCATCAGTTAATTCCTTGCGCATCCGATCAGTGATATTCGGGTCATACATTGAAATTTTCATATTTTTCTCCAACAATAAATAGCATAACATTACTTAGGCTTGCACCTGAACTTTATCTTTTCCCGATGCTTGACCTAAGCGAATCCAACTTCAGTCGTTGTAACGACGCCGTAGTAGCGGCGCCAACCGTAGCAGGGCATGAGCTCTTTCAAGGAAATTCACCCATTCAGTTACTTCTGTGCTTAGTTCCTCACCACTTGGCGGGATAATCCCCGGGTCACAAGCTGCTCCAAGTTCAGAAATTAATTTTCTACGATAGACACTTAAATGCCGGTCGCCAAAACGCGCAATTTCATAATAATCCTCAGAGAGCACAACTACAACCGGAACTTTTTCAGCTCCATTAATGCGCAGTTCATTTTGCAGGTCTGGGTTTTGCTTATTATCGATAAATCGAAAACGAAGCTTTGGATTAATCGCTTCAAGCTGAGCAAACATCGGCCCTTGGCGCGCACAATCCCCACACCATGTGCCGGACATCACCAAAATATTCAGCTCTCGAATAAAAGACTTGAGAACAGCTTTTTGCTCGGAGTTGATCGTAATTTTACTTTTGAAAGTGTCCCAGCGCGCGCGATGCGCCGGCTCAGCAGTTTTAAGATACTCCTCATAAGTCTGAGCAAGCTCGAAATAGCTCTTAAAAAATTCTTGTCGCTTGTCAAAGTATGGGTTGTTCATAGGGCGAATATATATAGTATAGTCAAAGCTTAGGCAAAAATAGCGAGGGACATTGGATAACGAAGTAGTAATTACAGTCGCAAATTTACGGAAAACCTTTCAAACATTTAAGCGCCGTGAGGGCGTAGCTGGTGCGGTTAAGGATTTATTCAATCGTAACTATACGCCGCTACATGCCGTCGATGGCATCAATTTCCAAATTAAGCGCGGCGAGATTTTGGGATTTATTGGCCCGAATGGTGCTGGTAAATCGACAACAATTAAAATGCTGACTGGAATTCTTAAGGCAACAAGCGGCGAGATGTCGGTTCTGGGGTATGACCCTTTTCGTGATCGAAAGAATTATGTGGGGCATATCGGGGTTGTCTTCGGGCAGCGCACGCAGCTGTGGTGGGACATTGCCGTAATTGAGTCACTGAAGTTACTAGGGAAGATTTACAACGTTAGCGATACTGATTTTAAAACTCGCATTGAACTTTTAACAGGCGTGCTTGATCTAAAAGAGTTTTTAAATACACCCGTACGTAAGCTCTCGCTCGGGCAACGTATTCGTTCAGACTTGGCAGCAAGCTTAATTCATTCTCCACAAGTTTTATTCCTGGATGAACCAACGATTGGCTTAGATGCTGTAGCTAAAGATAGTGTACGCGAGTTTTTGCAAAGAATTAATTCCGAGTTAAAAACGACAATCATTCTAACCACACATGATCTGCGCGAGATTGAAGAACTTTGCGAGCGTATTATCATTATCGACCACGGGAAAATTATTTTTGATGGTGGAATTGACCGCATTAAGTCGCTACCGGGTTTAACTCGGGAGATGATTGTTGATTTCTCTGGAACTGTTACCCAAGAAGAATTAAGGGCGAAATTAAGTTCTCTAGTTGAGATAGAAATTGAGAGTTCGAGAAGAGCTCAAGTGCGTTTTGAGTCAGGCAAAGTTCCAGCCGCACAGCTCGTAAGAGCAGTTTTAGATAATTTCGATGTCAGTGATTTGTCGATCTTACAGCCGCCGATTGAGGAAGTAATCATGAAAATCTACCGTGAAGGAATTCGCGAGTAATGACTACTGCTGTTGCCGCTTACGGGTCTTTTATCAAGGTAGCGTTTCTAAATATGCTATCTTATCGGATGCGCTACTTTACGGGCGTGGTAACATATCTACTATTTGTTTCAGTGCATTATTATATCTGGAAGGCAGTTTATGCCGGCTCTGGTTCACCGCAAGGTGTGCTTCAAGGCTATACTTTCGTGGAAATGGGGACATATATTGCAATCGCTTGGATCGCTCGTAGTCTTTATTTCTCAAACGTCGATGAGCAAATTGAAGATCTAGTTACAACTGGCCAAATTGGCGTTTATCTCACGCGGCCTGTGCATTTCCAAAGTATGATGCTGGTTCAAGCCTTTGGAGAAACACTTTTTAGATTATGCTTTTTTACAGCTCCAATCTTAACAGTCCTACTCTTGGTCTTCCCAATTTTACCACCAGCATCTGGAGTAGCTTTTTTTGGTTTTATCCTGGCAACACTTGGTAGTTTTATTATTTTCGCACAATTTAACTTCCTGGTTGGGCTACTGGCGTTTTTCTTCAAATCAATTGAGGGAGTGATTCGCGCTAAGTACTATTTAATTCAGCTTTTTTCAGGACTCTTAATCCCGATAACTTTTTTCCCAAGTTGGTTGGGGTTGATCGCAAAAGCCTTGCCTTTTCAGGCAATAACTTATGTGCCGCTACAAATATATTTAGGCAAGGCTCAAGGTTTAGGCATTCTTGGGCAATTGGGCTTTCAATGGCTGTGGATTTTGATTCTTTATCTTGCCGGAGAGTACTTTTGGAAAAAAGCATTTAACCGCCTGACGATTCAGGGGGGGTAACAATGAAAATCTATCTCGCCTATTTCGCTAAATTTTTAAAGGCACGCTTGTCTTACAAGTTTGATTTCTTTGCTGGTATTATTGCCAACGCCATCTCTACAGGTTCGAGCTTGATTTTTATTTTACTTCTACTCGATGGGACGCGAGTGACAAATCTCCAAGGTTGGACACAACCGGAAGTACTTTTTATTTACGGTTATTCGATGATCCCGCTAGCGATCTTTGGACTGCTTGCGCCTAATCTCTATCAATTTGGCGATAAGTATATCATTCAAGGTCAGTTTGACCGAGTGCTTTTGCGACCACTGTCAACACTTCCGCAGGTGCTCTTTGAGTCATTTAATCTGGATGCGCTCGGATCGCTAACAGTTGGGATTATTACTACAAGTATTGCGGCGTCTAGACTTAATTTGGAGTTTGCATTTCTCGATATCGTTTGGTTTGCAATCAGTACCATTGCTGCAGCAATTATTTTACTTTCTTTTTTTGTAAGTTTGGCATCAATTGCTTTTCATTTTGAAGACAGACTTGGTCTGGCAGCGCCGATGTATAATTTAATTGTTTTTGGGCGCTATCCGATCACGATTTTTAGCAAGTTGATTCAGTTTATCTTGCAGTGGGTAGTGCCCTTTGCCTTTGTAGCGTTTTACCCGGCAACGCACTTTTTTACTGAACGCGGATTTGGATTTTATACCTATCTCAGTCCCGTTGTTGCGCTTGCAACTGCCACGCTCACATACTTTGTCTGGAATTTTGGCGTCTCGAGGTACGCTTCAACAGGAAATTAAAATATTTTCAGAATCTTAGCTTGAGCGCAACGAATGCTAAGTTCTAGAAAATATTTTATCCTGAGCGAGTCGAAGGATCTCATTACGAATATCTTTAAACGCTGGGGTTTAGCGTTAGCAAAACCCCAGCGTATTCTCGGTTACATCGACAAGTCTTTTAGCATCTGGGCAGCTAAAATTGATTTTATTCCAGAATTTTTTCCGAAGTGACGCACCAAGCAAACCAATCCGGACGATAATAAATAGGTAAATGCGTAACTAATGTAGCACGAGGATATGGCTAAAGCTTCATCAGCAGATCTGGCCAAGTTAGAGCAATTTACGATTCTATGTAGCAAATAGTGAGTTGCTAAATCGTATCAATAATGGTAACATATATGGGGAAGCATAGAAGAGGTGGATATATTTTTCTGACGTGGATTGGAGACCACAGACCTAGGCACGTGCATATTTATAAGAACAATAAATTGGTGGCGAAATGGGATTTGGAGAATGGAAAAGTAATGAAAGGTAAAATTTCTAAAGAAATACGGAGTCACCTTGAAGCCTTGCTGGATGAGGGGCGTCTATGAAAATTAAAAGAATTGTTACAGATAATCGAAAGAAAATTTTCCTGTTAGATTGCGCGAATCATCGCTATTCATTTCCATATGCGAAGCTTCACTTGAAGCCCAAAGTCAGTGACCCAATAGCCTCGGTCATAATCGACTCCGAGCTAGGCTCAGAGGCTTTTACTTATCGCCTAAAAAGTGGGCGAGAAGATTCTATACATCTAGATGCTGTTTTGGAGTATAATAAAGACCCAGAGTATTTAAGGGAGCAAATACTATACAAGCTTAGTCTATGCGCGCAGCGTCAACTCAAGAAAACCCAACTAACTAAGCGAGAGATAGTCCGCCGGCTGAAAACGTCCCCTACGCAACTTTATCGTTTACTTGACCAAACTTTTTACGGAAAAACGATTGACCAAATGCTACGGTTGCTACACGTGCTTGGCACGAGCGTTGATATCGTTACTAAAAAAGCTGCATAAAATACGTAAAAGACGCTGGGGTTTAGCGTTAGCAAAACCCCAGCGTTTTCTCGGTTACATCGACAAGTCTTCCGGGATGTCCGGCGGTAGTTTAGCACCTTCACTTGCTGCTCGAAGAAAGACTATCATCAATGCGAGCTTCGCTTTGATGAAAGCACGGTGCGCTTTGCCTTCTTCCGTGTCTGCTGGATTGTCGTCGCTGAATTTCGTGATCACCTCAGATGATTTTCTGAAAGATTCTAGGTAAAATGCAGCGTCTTCTGGGCTTTGGTTCTCAAGGCATTGAGTCAAAAAAGCAATGTATGCTTTCCGATCAGTGCTAAGTATCAGGCCCTCATTGGCAGATACTTTCAACTGCGCATCAAATGCCGTCTTGGCGTTGCTATACTCTGTCTTGTAATCACTGAGTTGGTTTTCCAGTTGTCTATTTTGTATGCTCATGGATATTGCGAAAAAGCATGCAATAACTCCGATGCACCACAACATGTTCACAGTGACTAAAGAGGTCGATCTCGACGAAGTTTTTGGGTTTTGAGGTTTGCTCCCCATTATTTTTTCCAACGAAGACCGTCTAGGTAAGAAATGTGACTGCCTTCGCAACATTGATAAAATCTTGCAAAGACAGCTAAAACCTTGACTAACGCTACTACCCAGTAGTCGGCCTAGGTAGCACATTTGAGCAGTAAAAACAATCAAGCCAAGGCGACTTGAAGCTGTAGTTTTCTTGCCAGCGGGCAAGTATTTATTTTGTCCTGTAAAATCAGTTTACTAAGCACTCGGTCGAATTGATTTTAGCCCAAGATTCTGCTATAAGCACTTGAGTTCTTTCAAATAAATTAATTCAGTAGATTTCGTGAGCACTCCTTTTTCGAATCTCTTTAGCCAAGGTTCGCAAAGGTAGTGTGCTCTCTATTTGGTTTGATAAATTTTTTTCTTTTCTTTGCGTGTTGCGAGGGGAGTCTTGAGGTGTGAATAGGCGCTTCAAGACTTCTCTTTAGTGAGAGTAAAGGAAGATAGAATGGAAGGTAAATATAACCTAGTAATGCATGCCGGGGCTTCAGTCCCAGCAGACGTCCAAGTGAAAGTTTTAGAGCTTTATGCTTCATGCTTTCGCCCCGCACCCTTTGGCTGGACTATGCTTCAGGGGGATATTGCAGATCCAAAAGTCGCAACATTTGCCGAGCTACTTTTAAGGTATTTGCAAGCGGATTCAACGCTAATCGCTATTTTCGATCCACACAAAGATCTCGCGGCATTCTCGATTCTCTTGAAATTCGATGAGATATTTGATCCTGTAAGTGTGGGGCTGGCCGAATTTGGTGCTAGGCATGGAGATAACTATTTTGCACTTGCATGTGTTGCTGAGGCATGTCGACAGCAAGGCTTGTATGAGCTGATGATTGAGAAGCGATCAGAACTATGTGACCGTAGACGAACAATGTGGGTTAGGACTCATGTCGAGCACCATGTTGTTCAACGGACATATCAGACTCTTGGCTTTGAGATCGCAGGCTCTTTTGCTGCGAATATCGGTGGAGTTCAAACCCCGTACGTTGCACTGAGTAAGTCAACAGTCAATTAGCTAAGATTGCTCTGGAGGGTTTTTGTTTGGAGAGCGCACTAACCCTATTTTATCGTGACAAAATCTCCCGGTAATACTCTTCGTAACGCGTGGCCATTTGTTCGAGTGTAAAATTCTGCTCAACGTGTAGGCGTGCATTTTTTCCTAGCTCGCTGCGCTTAGTATCGCTCTTTAAGAGTTCAAGTACATGAGCTGCCATAACCTCGATGTTTCCGACTTTGGATAAATATCCAGTCTTACCGTGAGTTACCACTTCAGGAATACCGCCAACTTCAGACGCTACCACAGGAACGCCGCAACTCATTGCTTCAAGTGCCGCCAGACCAAAACTTTCCGTTTCACTGGGAAGCAGAAAAACATCGGAGAGCTGTAAGATCGGAACAATCGACTCTTGCTTGCCGAGAAAACAAACGCGCTGATGTAGCCCAAGATCCCAAACTAGTTGCTCAGCACTTGACCGCTCCGGCCCATCGCCAACAAGCACAAGATGTGAAGAAATTTCTTTAGCGACAATCGCAAAAACTTTAATCACATCGCCAATACGTTTCACGGGTCGAAAATTTGAAGTGTGGGTGATCACTTTTTCTTTAGACTCACTACAACCAAAAAAACGCTTAAGGTCTTTCGGGTTTTTTTGCTGCGCTGGGGCATAGAGCTTTTCGTCAACAAAGTTAGGAATGACCGTGATGTTGGTAGAGCTTGGAATGTTTAACTTGTCGTAAGTGGCTAATTTTAAATATTGAGACGGTGTGGTGACGCCGTCGCTTTGCTGAATGGAAAATCGTGTTACGGGTAGGTAACTTCTGTCGTTACCAACTAGGGTAATGTCTGTTCCGTGCAGAGTGGTAATTACTTTAGGAGCTTTAGGGCCTAAAATTGACTTAGCAAGAAAAGCGCTAGTTGCGTGTGGAACTGCATAGTGCACATGGAAAATATCTAGTTCTTCGTATGTAGCAACTTCAGTCATCTTTGAAGTTAGTGCTAAATCGTAGGGAGGGGCCGAAAAAAGTGGATAATCTTGGACGACAACTTCGTGAAAATAAATATTTTCCATTAAACGGTCGAGACGGCGCGGAACATCAGAACAAATAAAGTGGATCTTATGACCACGCGCAGCCATGGCCATGCCGATTTCTGAGGCAATCACCCCACTGCCACCGTAGGTAGGGTAACAAGTAATACCGATATTTAAATTTTTCATAGTTGTACCCAGCGCGGGAAAAATAATCCCTTAGAAGTCGAGCTCGTTGTAAATAACTTTACTGGATCTTCAATTGCTAAAGAATGAAGTGTTAAAAAAGCCTCGCCCTTAGAAACTCCAATTTGTGCTCCGCTTAATGTGTCACGAGCTTCCATTGCAACAAATGACTGATCTGAGGCAATCAAGGTCTTGTTTGAAGCTTTAAACTGACTTGCATAAGCTTTAATCGCCGCAAGTTTTTTTTCGTAAACTGCGCTCACGTCTACAACGTAACTTGCCTCAAAAGGCACGCGCATTTGAAAGTAGCTTACGTTTTTTGGTGAGTGCGCTTCTGTGTCCCCAATTTTTTTCAACCCTGCAAAAAATACTGCGCGCGTAATGAGTTTGCTTGCAGCGACATGGTCAGGGTGCCTTTCCAGCCAATAGGGAGCTAAAATCAACTGTGGCTTATATTTGCGGATTGCTGCAATGAGGCGCATTAATTGTGAGCCAGTTTCAAGTGGCGCATTGCCATCAATACCACCATCTGGGAGTTTTAGATTCTCGCGCGCGCTTAGACCTAAGATCTCTGAGGCGCGCTTAGACTCAGCATAGCGAGTCGGCACATCGCCACCAGTGCCAAGCTCACCTTCGGTGAGATCAAGGATACCAACTTTGTGGCCAAGTCCTGTTAGTTTAGCCACTGTTCCGCCGCAGCAGATTTCAATGTCGTCAGGATGTGCCCCAATAGCTAAAACGTCAAGTTCAGTAGTCATAAGTTTTTAATCTTTAATTCCGTTTCAAATGGATTGCTCAGGGAAAGTATCCTTTCTAGGAAAGATTTTCCATACTTTGCTAGAAAATAAATGGCAGCAAGTTCACGCTCTTGGCTTTCTGCTTCAAAGCCTTTAATTTCAGGGCAATAGAAACTGTTGCGTAAAACGGGCATGGAACGCTGCAGGGCAAGCTTTTGATAAAGTGGTGTGATTTGCGCAAGATAAATTAGCTCGCTTGGGCCTGCAATATAACAAGCGGGCTTTAAAATTGTATCTTGAATTAAAGGTCTTAAAAGTGCAGAAGCGCTAACTTGCTCAGGGCTGTTACGAATAAATTCGGCAAGCTCACTTTGAGATATTTTTTTCAGCTTGTTGTTTCCAAGAAAGCGGTAGTTACTTCCAGCACGCTCCACTCGATAGCGATTCCCTGCGACACCTTCTGGATGAATAAAGAACAGCGGGGAACCGGAGCGAATGCGCACTTGTGGTTCAAGCCCCACACCACGCATTGCTTCAGCTTGCATTAGTGCCAAATGTGAGAATTCTTCACTATAGCTAAAAGCGTCAGAATAAATTGCGGCAATTGAAGTTTTGATTTCGCGGTTTGAAAAATCGCGCGGGTCGAAAAAATCTAGGGCTTGGTCTTGATATAAGTCTTTTAAGGTTGAGCTAAAGGCGTCAGCAATAGAATTGCCTGCAAGGTAGTGGCGTTGAATTAACTCAAGTGCAAATTGTGCGTGAGGAAGATGGGAAATATTTGCCGCGAGCGCATCAATCAATTCTGTCACTTCGTCACCAAGGACTTGATATTTGACGGAAGGTTGACCGAGGCGCTGTGCTAATTCAAGCGTGACGACTTGGTTCTGTTGATTGAGAACTTTTACGCTGCGGATTTCATCAAAATCGTGATCTTCACTTTGAACCCAAAGTAGCGGGCGGATTGTTCTACCTGTTTCTTGACTAAGCGCATGGGCCACAGCGATTGCCGAAGCAATTTTATATAATAAAAAAACTGGTCCCAGAAATAATCCAGTTTGTTGGCCAGTCACGACAGTGTTGGAGTTTTGGGTGAGTGCCGAGGCCTTACGGATCTTTTTGTCATAGGGATTTGTGCCCATGATTTCTAAGGATGCTTGGTCGCAGCCTAAATATTTACTGATGAAGTTTTGCATTTAAAGTCGACTATTCTGTGATGATTACTAAGCGCTCACTTTGTGAAGTATATGCCGTTTTTGCGTGCGCACCAAATTTAGACTTAATCTTGAAGCCTGCAGCATTAAGTAGAGCTTTAATTTCTTCGAAACTAAAAAGCCGCACGGACTCGGTGAATTTCTTTTGTTTCTGAGGGGATGAGATTGTGATTACTTTTTCAACTCGTTTCTGATCTTTTGACAGCGAGCGTTCTTCGACAATCGCTTTCTGATTGATTGATTTTTCAGACCGTGGATTGAGGGTGTTCATCACGTGTTCACGATTTGGCAGGTCGAGAAATAGTTTTCCTGAAGGTTTAAGGATTCTCTTCCACTCTTGCAGCACCTGGAAATGTTCAGCATCAGTTTTGAAATACCCAAATGATGTAAAAAATGAAGTTGCTAAGTCAAACTCTGCGTTTGGAAAAGGAAGACTGCGCATATCTGACAGCGCGAGGTTAAGTCTCGGTGCAGTGGTTTTTGCAAGCTTTAATGCCGTAAGTGAAGTGTCGATCCCATAAAGCTTGTCAGAGAATTTCTGCATACTTTTAAGATGTCGCCCCGCCCCACATCCAATATCAATCACTCGGTGCGGCGGCTTTAGGTCGACCTGAGAGGCTAAAAAATCAACTTGAGCTGACGCTTCAACCTCATTTCTGTGCCCGTAGAGCTCAAAATAATCCTCTCCAAACCATGCTAAGTACCAATCCATAAAGAGTTTTTAGCTTAAAATAGTGATTATGAGAATTCTTACCTAAAAATGATGAGTTATTGTGAAAAATCTGATAGTATTTACGGCAGATTACAATTTGTATGAACCAAGATAAAGTGATCCCATGAGGGCTGAAAGTCTGGCTAAAAAAATACCAGGGCAAGAGGCGATTAACGATAAATACTTTATCGTTCCGGTGACTCGTTTTGAAAAACCTGGAAGTCAGTCATCGAGCCAAAGTGTCAAGCTCCCAATCCTTGAACTCCCACTAATGCAATGTGTGCCGGTTTTTACAACTGAGGAGCTTTTCTTTGAATGGACTGATGGAACACATCAGTGCTTAAGTCTAAGTGGCGCGGATTTGATACTTTCGCTTGCAGAAAATATTGGCATTGTCATTGACCTCAAAAATGTCGATTGTCAGTATGTCACACCGCATGAAGTCGCAGAGTTGCGATCGAACTTACTTGGCGTGACCAAAGAACCTGCTCCAAGCCAAGCTTTTAAAACTCAAGCTGTTTCAGAAGATCCTATGAGCACTCAAAGTCAATCTCAATCTTGGATTGAAGAATGGCCCAAGGCGCCGGCGCGTGAAACAAATGCCGAAACATATCAAGATTTGTTAAGTGATCTTGTGAGTCTACTTGCTGAGTATCCAGAAGTTTTGGAAGCTTTCTTTCTAAGTTCTAAGGACAATAGTGGAGTTGAGTCAGAAGGAATACTTGGACTGCTTAACGAATCACTGAGCACGGACCGTCGCTTCCTATTAATGGCACGCATTGCTGAAGTTTCTCGTAAGCACTTCGGAACTGTTGGTGCTCTTGGTGTTTATGACGACCTCGGAAACAAGAATTCTTCATCTTGGGAGCTCTTTAAAACACTTGCACCGTTTTTTGTGCGCAATGAAACAAAAAAAGATACTTTGATTCTTTCTAAAAATTCTACCGATGATATGAAGCGTAAAGTTCGAGAGCGCCAGTCTACGGGAATTATTCGCTTCCCTCGGGAAAAATAAGTAGATTACGCCAATTGGCGTTTGTTGATTGCCGCCGCAAGCTCAAGATGCGCTTTGCAGCCGAGTTCACCTAAATCGCAGTGTTTTGTCTTAGGGATTAATTTGAAGAGTTCATTAATTCTTGTTCCCGAGATTTTAAGGGCGCCAGCTAAGTCTGTCTCCCGAGCACTGAGTTCAATTAATTTAGTGGCAATGTTCAGCGCAATTACTGCAGGCGACTGTTCATCGGATTGGCCAATCAGAATCATGTCACCGCCGGCAAGAAGAAACTGTCGCGCTACGTCCTCGCGTGAAATATCGTCAAGTGCCTTCATTTCAATTGCATCTGAGATTACAACATGCTTGTAGCCTAGCTCTTTTCTTAACAAGTCATTTAAAATTTTTCGCGAAAGTGTGGCCGGACAGTTTGCATCAAACGCAGGATAGCAGACATGAGCACTCATCAGCATTTTTACACCAGCTTGAATTGCGGCTTTAAACGGCACAAGTTCGCGTGTGCGTAGCATCTCTTCGCTTGCTGTCACGACTGGCAGTTCGAGATGTGAGTCAGAGATTGTGCCGCCGTGCCCCGGGAAGTGCTTGCCGCAAGCAAGAATTCCGTTCACCTCAAGTGCCTCGAGCATTTGCAAGCCTTGTCTAGCAACGGTCTGAGGCACGTCGGAGAAAGCTCGTTTTGCGATCACCGGGTTTGTTGGTTCAGAATGGATATCAAGTACCGGCGCAAAACTGAGGTTGATGCCAAGCGCAGAAAGTTCTTTAGCCATGGCCAAGCTTACCGAGACTGTGTCGTTATCCCAATACCATGCTTCAGGGAAACGGGTTGCAGGTTCTGGCAAGCGATGAACTTTGCCGCCTTCATGGTCAATACTAACCAGAAGATTTTGACGCTTGGTCAGTACTTTAACTTCGGAAATCAGATTCTTTAAATTTGTAGCCCAGTCACGCTGCGTAAGATTTTTCGAGAAAATAATTATTCCCGCAGGACGTAGGACTTCGAGGATCTGAGCTTCATCGCGCGCTAAAGCGGGACCGCTTAGTCCAATGATAAAATGTATTCCTAGATCAGTAACCGTCACGAATTAATCCACTTTTCTTCTTGAATTACATTATAACCGATCTCAAAGTTGTGTCTGCAGGCTAATTTTGCTTAATTGCTAGCTCACTAACAAAAGGAGCCGCAGTGAATACAATACGCGATATCCAAAATCTTAAGAATTCAAAAAAACAAATAGTTGCTGTAACTGCCTATGATTTTATGCTGGGGCGCTTGGCTGAATTGTCAGGAGAAGTGGATGTGATCCTTGTTGGTGACTCGGTGGGTACGACCTTGCAAGGGCAGCAAACGTCAGTGCCTGTGACGCTTGAGGAAATGCTTTATCATACGCGAATAGTTGCGCGCTCAGTAACTAAGGCGCTCTTAGTTGGGGACATGCCATTTTTGTCTTATCAGGTGAGTATTGAGCAAGCTATTACTTCGGCCGGGCGCTTCTTGAAGGAAGGCGGCGCGCATGCTGTAAAATTAGAAGGCGGCGCATACTTTGCGCCGACTGTTCGGGCACTCACTGCGTCGGGCATTCCGGTCATGGGACATGTCGGGATTTTGCCGCAATCAGTTAATCAACAGAGTGGTTACAGAATCCAAGGGAAAACCGGCAGTAGTCGTGATGAACTAATCCAGGATAGTTTGGCCTTAGCAGAGGCAGGCGCGTTTGCGATTGTACTTGAAGGGGTCGAAGCAAGCTGCGCAGAAGAAATTACTAAAAAATTATCAATCCCGACAATTGGCATTGGTTCAGGTAAGCATTGCGACGGTCAGATTATTGTTAGCTACGACATGCTTGGCATTACTAGAACCGTGTATGGTCGTATCCCTGGCTTTGTTACAGAGCATGCAAACATTGGCACAGCGGTGATTGAAGGCTTTAAGGCCTATGCCCAAGCAGTGCGCGAGTCGGCAAAATAACCACACAATAACAAAGACTATGGCATCCCCAGATAATTCGGGCATTTTAATTGTTGCAGAAAATCGTAAGGCGTTTCGCGACTATGAGATCACCGAGCTCTTCGAAGCTGGCATTAGCTTGCTTGGGAGCGAGGTGAAATCAATCCGCGGTGGTGGAATCAATCTCAAAGATTCTTACGTTCAAGTGCGAAGTGAGGAAGTTTTTCTTTACTCCTGCCACATCTCTCCCTATGCGCATTCTCGCGTCGATGCGCACCGACCTGAACGAATGCGTAAGCTTTTATTAAACCGTAAAGAGATTGACCGACTGCAAGGTCTAATTCAGCAAAAGGGTTTAACCATCATTCCGCTAAAAGTTTATTTCAAGAAAGGAAAATGTAAATTTGAACTCGGAGTTGGGCGCGGTAAAAAGAGCTTTGATAAAAGACAAGATATTAAGAAAAAAGAAACCGATCGCCGCATTGCTCGCGCACTGAGCCGTAAATAACTTGCTCTAGTGATAGGTAGTGCTCCCATCTTCAAGTTTTAGACAAACTTTACCTTTGGCTAGAGCCTGAAAGGTTTCCAAAACTTCTGGACGAACTAGTGAAGTTAATCCTTGAAAAATCTGAAGCGAGCGCATCGCACTCAAATTATCCGAAGCAGCAAGTTCGAGTTGCAATTTATTGGCGACTTTACGCATGTGATCGAGAATTCGTGCCTGCTCATTCAAGGAAAGATCAACAGTTTTTGGCTGTAGGCGCTTTTGCTCAGTAAACATTGATTTGCTTTGCGAAAGGCATTTCTCTAGTGCTTGAACTACTGAAAAAACTTGTGAAACTAATTCTTGATTCATACCACAACAACCCCCCAAACTGACTCGTTCTATAAACTAATCTGTCTGAGATCGAAAACTGCTTCAAAGAGAAAACACTAAGAAATTGGGCCAGATAGCCCAAGTGGCCGGGTTAGTGGTCGAATCAGTGTGAAATGGAAGGTTGATTCATCTGCGTCACCTGAAGCTGTGCCG
>JAEUWB010000050.1 GCA_016786595.1 bacterium
AAAGCGTGAGGAAGTAGAGCGTGGGCAAGTGTTGGCAAAGCCAGGCTCAATTACTCCGCACACTAAGTTCAAGGGGGAGATTTATATTTTGACGAAAGAGGAAGGTGGTAGACATACGCCATTTTTTAAGGGCTACCGACCGCAGTTTTACTTCCGTACGACAGACGTAACAGGTTCAATTGAGTTACCAGCGGGAGTGGAGATGGTGATGCCGGGAGATAATATTTCGGTAACGGTAGAGTTAATTACGCCGATTGCGATGGACAAGGAGCTACGTTTTGCGATTCGCGAAGGTGGACGTACTGTCGGGGCGGGTGTTGTTGCGGAGATTATCGCTTAGAAAACGGCGGCGTTGGTTAAATACTTCGTTGCGGAAAATTTTTGTTGAACCTCGTTTATTTTAAATAAAGTCGGTTCCCCAAAAATTCCCGCGCCTCGTCTTTAACTCAACCTCGCCATTCTTACGAACTTGTAGCAGTTCTTGTTTAATATGAATTGCGGATAAGTTAGAGAAAGTAAAATCTAAAGCTGAAATTGAGATGTATGTTTCCAAGATTTAGGCAAAGACGAGGCGCGGAAATTTTTGAGGATTCCCAATCTATTGTAATACATGGAATCCGAGAAAATCTTCCGCAACGAAGTATTTGGCAAATGTTGGAAACAGGCGCTCAATTTGGACGCTCGTAGCTCAGTTGGTAGAGCATCGGACTCCAAATCCGAGGGTCGGGGGTTCGAGTCCCTCCGGGCGTGCCAATCTTTCTTTTGAAAAAGAAAGATTGGCACCAAAGAAAACGATAAGTTTGCTTTTTGAAACTTTGATCGTCGTGCGTAAGCATGACAAGTAAGTGGGGTGTGAAAAGAAAGATTGGACCAAAGCGGACGATTAGTTTGCTTTGGTGCTTACTTTTAAATTCTTCTTAGGCTTGCACTTAAACTTCTCCTTACCCTCAGACTCCTTTTAGTTGGATCTAAGGGGAGAGCTTGGGGACAAGAAAAAGTTTAGGTGCAAGCCTAAGAAGAACAATGGATGCGATATTTAGATTTGGATGAATTGAATATATATGACAAACCCAGTAACATTTTTGCGCGAATCATGGATTGAACTGAAGAAGGTTCAAACGCCAACACGCCAAGAAACAATCCAATTTACCATGGTTGTTTTTATTATGCTTACAGTGGCTTCAATTTTCCTCGGACTTGTTGATTTCATCCTCGGAAATTTGATGCAGAACTTACTAACTAGATAGATCTCAAATAATAACTAGGTGATTTATGATTGATCATGTCGATGAGACAGAAAATACAACTGATGTTTCTGAAAATAATGCAGAGACAAATGACGACTCAGTTGCGACCACTACAGAGAGTGCAGAAAAGGTAACTACTGAAGCTGTCGCCGAACCTGCTCCTGCTGCTAAACCTGCAGCCAAGGAAGCAAAAAAATCTGCTGCCGATAAAGATAAGCCTAAACGCGAGCTAAGCGAAGCTCAGCGGGCATTGCCTTGGTACGTGGTACACACCTATTCAGGCTTTGAATCGTTTGCAAAGAAAAGCCTTGAAGAGAGAATTCGCACAAAAGGGCTTTCCGAGCAATTTGGTGATATAATTGTGCCCCAGGAAACTGTTGTTGAACTTGTTCGAGGAGTAAAAAAGACTTCAACTAAGAAATTTTTTCCTGGATATATTCTAATTCAAACAAATTTGAATGAAGACACCTGGCATCTAGTTAAAGAAACACCAAAAGTTACTGGATTTGTTGGAGATTCTCGGGAACCGCTGCCATTAACGCAAGACGAAGTCAAGAATTTAACTGCTCAAATCGAAGGCGGCCCACAAAAACCTCGATCGCGAGTACAGTATGAAATCGGTGACATGATTAAGGTTGTAGATGGCCCATTTACTGACTTTAACGGCACTGTCGATGAAGTTAAACCAGATAAAGGAAAGCTCCGTGTTCTAATCAGTATTTTCGGAAGAAATACGCCGGTGGAGCTTGACTTTGTTCAGGTAGAAAAGGCATAAAGCACCACTCCGCGAAGACCCCGGTTTGAAATGGCAAGATTATATGTCTCTGCCGGCCTTCGCTTTTTTTAAGTTTATTAGGAAGTCATGGCAGCACCTCAAGGTAAAAAAATTACAGGTCAAGTTAAACTTCAGATCCCAGCAGGTCAAGCTAATCCTGCTCCACCAGTTGGTCCAGCACTGGGTCAGCAAGGCGTGAACATCATGGAGTTTTGCAAAGCGTTTAATGCGCAGACACAATCTCAGGCTGGAACAATTCTGCCGGTGAT